>JAGRCC010000631.1 GCA_020433785.1 Anaerolineae bacterium | reverse complement strand
ATTCGGCCATGCCCATTTCCGAACTCTGGGAACTCTCCCGCGTCACCGACCCCCATCCGCCGCTGTACTACTTGCTGCTTCATCCGTGGCAGTGGCTCATCGGCGAGGAGGCTTGGGCAATGCGCTTCGCCGGGGTCATCGCCGGCACATTGACCGTCGCGGCTCTGTACGCCCTCGCTCAACGAACGCTCCGCAACCCCGCCGTTAGCCTGCTGGCCGCGGGGCTTTTGGCCGTTAACCCGCTCCAAATCTGGCTGGCTCAAGATGTTCGATCTTATCCCCTTTTCACCCTACTCGGTTTACTCTCATCTTGGGCGCTGTGGGCCGCACTGACCGGCGATCAGCCATCAGCCGTCAGCCGTCAGTTAGCCCCCCCTTTCAAAACCAAAACCCCGCTACTACAACCTACGCACTACGTACTACGTACTACGCACCACACTTCACGGCCCACCTCTCACATTGCACGTTCCATACTCTGGCTGCTCTACATCTGCTTGACCGTGGCCTGTTTATATACGCACTACTACACCGTCTTCCTCATCGCCTTTCAAGGGTTGTTCGTGCTGGTCAACGCTAAGAAGTTTTGGCCTCAAAAATGGCCGTGGCTAATCTCGCAAATCGCGATTGGGTTGTTAATTATTCCCGGTTTGCAGCTAGCTTATAACTTCATCGGTCCGGCTGCCGGCGGCATCGAAAAGATCTCAACGCCCGATATTCTCCGGCTGGCCTCAACCGCTCTCCTAACCGGTTTCACCATTGACGATTACTGGGGTTTGTTAATTAGCCTCATTCTCGCTCCGATCTGGCTGCTTGGCATCGTCACTTTACTTCGCCAAAATTTCACTACCGGCACCTTCTGGACCCTGTTCTTTGCTACGCCTGTCCTTGGCGTTATTATATTGTCAATTGACCGCCCGTTCTTCAAAGAACGCTTTTTGATCCAGGCCCAGCCCGCCTTCGAACTCCTACTCGCCGCCGGACTCGTTACTCTCTTTTTCTCAGCAAAAACGCCTCTGCCCCAACATGAGCATTCCCAGCCCTACGTACCACGCCCTTTATCCTATGTTCTACATGGCGCAGCCCTCCTTCTTCTCGCCTGCCTTCTCTACATCAATCTGCTTACCCTAATTAACTACTTTACCGACATTACCTACGCGAAAGCTCCTCCGTGGCATTTGTACCATAATTATGTTAACGGGAAATTTCAACCGAGCGACGTGATGCTCACCAACTTTCCGGAGGCTTCCGTTAGTTACTACAGCCCCAACGGCCTACCCTTTTATGTGGTGCCGGTCGAGCGTGACCGTTCGATGGAATTTCGCCTGACGGAAACCGAAAAAATCGCCAACGCTTATGATCGCATCTGGTTTTTGCCCTTACTCCGCCAGGGCTTCGACGAACAGGGTGACGTCCTCAACTGGCTTGATCGCCACGCCGACCGCGTTGACCAGGTCTTTTTTCCGGTTTACAACCTCAATTTATATGTAGGGCCAGCCGCCATCGATGCGCGGCAGATTCACCAGCCGGTCAGGTTTGCCCACGGCATCCAACTACGTGGGTTTCAGATATTGGATAAAACCGGCCAATCACGCCTGGTGCCGACCGACGAAACCGGCCAGGCGTACCGGCTTGACCTTGAGCCGGAGGATGAGTTTACGCTCTCGCTCTATTGGCTGGCCGGCGGTCCTACTGAGGCGCCGTACACAGTCTTCACCCATCTGATCGCCGCCGATGGTTTTAATCGGGTCGGTCAAGACAACCAGCCGGTCTGGGGCACCTACCCCACCACCGCCTGGTCACCCGGCGAAAAGATCACCGACAAATACAGCTTGACCATTCCCCCCGGCACACCACCTGGCGATCATCACCTGCAAGTGGGTTGGTACCAAAGCGATACCCAAAAACGCGTGCCGGTCCTGGACAACGCCGGCCATCCCGGTGAAGAATTTATCATCCTGAACGCCATTATTCGCGTCGAGCAAAGGTCGAGTCTTGCCAAAGATTGAAGCAGCCAAGCGCCACAGTGCGTTCTTACTAGTTTGGCTGCTGCACATTTTATTAGCTGTAGCCTACACCATTGTCATCCCCCTCGGCGAAGCGCCCGACGAACCGGCCCATCTGACTTACGCCCAATTTATCGCCAACAAGGGCGGCCTACCTGCCAACCTGGCGGAACGACGCGAGGCCGGCTACCGCTCAACCTGGCCGCCGCTCTATCACATCCTGGTATCTGTGCCGGTGGCGGCCGTCGGCGACGCCCCACCGACGCGGCTTAAAGCCGTGGGCGACACACCTCGCCGTCTCATCCCCACCAACGGCCAGACCATTGCTTCATTCATCCATACGGAAGACGAAAGCTGGCAATGGCGTGGTGTTAGCCTGGCCTGGCATCTGGGCCGCTTCATCTCGGTTATCTTAACCGCCCTGGCTGTAGTGATCACCTATTTGATTGGGTGGCAGCTAACCAGGGATCGGTTCATCGCTACCGGGGCCGCCGCTTTACACGGGTTTTTGCCCCAACTACTTTTTATCGGCAGCGTCATTAACGACGACAGTCTCCTAATATTGCTTTCCAGTTTGGTATTTCTAGTAATCGTTATCTATACGAAGTCAGACTCAATTCCCACCTCTGGTCAATTTCTGCTCCTTGGTGGCCTTTTGGGATTGGCGACCGTCGCTAAATACAATGCGCTGCCGCTATGGGGCGTGGTAGTAGTTTGGTTTGTCTGGCTGGTGGCCACGAAATGGCCTTATGCGCTCAATCAATCCGGCCGACCTACTCGCTCATTATTTAACGTTGGCCGTTTAGTGGGGCTGGTTCTACTGCTAATAGCTGGAGCGACCCTGACCGGCGGCTGGTGGTTTATCTTCATCTGGCGCAATTTCAACCAGATCGCCACGCAGGGTCTCATCGGCGGCTCGCTGGCCGCCCTTGGCGCCGGCACCTCTGATGCCTCACTGCGGCAAATTTCAACGGGCGCCGGTTTCTCGCTGCCCTCGCTCAACGCCTGGCTCGAATGGTTCACGACCCTCTTTAAATCCTTTTGGGGCTTATTTGGCGGCGGCGGGACCATCGAATTTTCGGGCTGGATTTACATCTTGCTGGCCATCTTTTGCCTGCTCTCTTTTATTTCACTCACGGCCACCCTCATCACCAATCCGCTCTCAAAAACACCTTCTCCTGATAATCTACGCCTATCGCCTCATCCCAAACAACCCCTAACTCCAAAAACTCTACCAACTCCACGAACTCCAATTACTCCCCCTCTTTTCTTCCTTTTAATCCCCTTATTCTACTTCCCCCTGCCCATCCTTCGCTTCATTCTTTCCGGCAGCATCGGCGAAACCGCTCAAGGCCGGCATCTGTTTCCGGCGCTGTCACTCATAGCGTTGAGTTTAATTCTGGGCTTGGCTCAGCTTCCACAATACACCGGTTATGTGATCCGTTTCCGGCAAAAAAATTCACCGGCCGAGCCAGCGACTTCTCAAAAACCAAAAGCCGCCATTCCCCTCTTCTGCCTGTTTCTTTTCGGCCTCAGCCTCTATGGCCTCTACCTCATCTACACCAGCTATCCGCCCCTGATCCCGCTCCGTACGACAAACGTTCTCCCCATCGAAAATCAACTCGACGTCAATCTAGCGGAAGGCATCGATTTAATCGGCTACAAGGTTGACTCGCCCATAGGCGGTACTTTGCCCATTACGTTGCTCTGGCATGCTGACGCCATACCACCCGAAGATTATCTGATCGATCTCACTATCAGCGACAACCGCGGTCAACCCATTGGGAGCTGGTTAGGCCAGCCCATCGGTGGCCGCTACCCCACCCGTGCCTGGGATAAAGGCGATACGCTTCGCGACCACATCCGTCTCCCCCTACTAACCACCCAACTCGACACCCAACCCACCCTATCCCTCACCTTCCTCACTTCCAACCACCAACCCGTCAGCCAACCCCCCATCCAACTATCCAACTATCCAACTATCCAACTATCCAACTATCCAACCAACCATCTCCCCATCTCCCCCCTCGATCTCCGCACCGACAACCTGCCACCCAATGCGCCCTTCACCTACCGCAGCACCCTCAGTTTTGTCCTTCCCGACCAGACCGTCCCGCCGGAACTGATCGCGCCCGACGGCCAAACCTTCCAACCGACCAGCTTCATCGCCGGCCCAACCGGCAGCATTGCCCATTTTATCGTCGCCGCCAACTGGTCCAGCGGCGACTATCAACTATCAATTCCTACTCTACCTGAAACGTCCCCGCTTTTCTCCAGTCTCCAGTCTCCAGTCTCCATCCACAACCGGCCTCGACAATTTGCGCCGCCGCCGATGGATGTGCCGCTCGACGCCAATTTCAACGATCTCATTACACTATTAGGCTACGACCTCCCTCAGCGCCGCGCCGAACCGGGCCAGAATTTGCCGATCACCCTTCACATGCGGGCCGAACGGACAATGGGGCAACATCTAGCCATTTTCAATCATCTGCTCGATGCCGATCTCATTCAGCGCGGGGGCGTTGACCGCATTCCCCAAAACTTTTATACTACCCTGCTCTGGGTTCCCGGCGAAATCGTCTCCGATGCCTACGACGTACCCATCGATGCCGACGCTCCTCCTGGCATTTACTGGCTCGACCTCGGTTTCTATCCTACTGAAAAACCAACGTCCTCGCTACCGCTCATCGTCGACGGCCAACCCATTGATCGAAACAGCGTTATGATCGGCCCGATCAAAGTCGGCGGCCCCCCCTCCGGCCTGACCACAACCAAACCCCAACCCGAAAACACGCTTGACTTATCATTCGGCGATCAAATTACGCTTTTAGGCTATGATCTGGCCAAGGTCAGCCATCAGCCATCAGCCATCAGCGGTCAGCAGTCAACTGTCAGCGATCAGTCAGACTCATCCGAAAACCAACCAGCAAACAGCCCAACTCCCCACCCCCTCAACTCCACGAACGCTATAAACTCTACAAACTCTACGAACTCCCCAACTCTCCAACTCTACTGGCATACCAACACGATCCCCGCCGCCGACTACACCGTATTCGTTCATGTTATCGACGCCAACGGCGATCTCGTCGCCCAAGCCGATGCCCCGCCCGCTGCCGGAGCTTATCCCACCAGCTTATGGGACCCCGGCGAAATCATCATCGATACCCGCCCTATACCCGATCTACCTCCCGGCCGCTACACGCTCCGCCTCGGCCTCTATGATCCCATCACGGACCAACGCCTGCCCGCACCCGATGCCCCGGACGATGCGGTTACACTCACCGAATTTGAGGTCGTACCCTAAAACATGATATGATCTCCCAAAACGTACTTTGAGGTAAACTATGAGCCAAAATCAACCCGTAACCATCTACTTTTCCGCCGCGTCGGATTTAATGGCCGAGCGTGAAGCTTTGGCCCGGATGATCGCTGACTTGCCCGTGACGCTGCCCTGGCGCATCGGGCAAAGCCCAATCGAGGCCGAGCCGATTGGAGCCGGGGATGTCGCCAACGCCGAACTCTATTTTGTCATCATGGGGGCCGATATCCGCGCGCCGGTCGGGTTAGAACTCCACCTGGCCCGACGCGCCGGTCAATCGATTGTGGGGTTTGCCAAACAGGGCGTCGCCTATACGCCTGCCGGACAAATCTTTATGAAAGAAACGAAACTCTCCATTGGCTGGCGACCGTTCAAAACCGCCAGCGATCTGAGCCGGCAAGTCCAACGGATCGTCATCGAATATTTACTACGTCAGGCCGTTCGCTATGCCCTGACGCCGGTTGAAATTGCCCAACTACAGCAGCATCTGACAACCAACGTCCCGGTCGATCAACCCATTGCCGCAGGTGCCGGTCACAGCGCCGTCATCCTCTCTCGTGAGCGGTTCATGCCGAGTGAGGGGGTTATTATTGAGGAGTAGGATGGATGGCCAGTTGGTTAGTTAGTTAGTTAGTTGGTTGGTTGGTTGGTTGGTTGAATAGATTGTTCGTTCCAACTCCCCAACTCCACAAACTCTGCCAACACCATAAACTCTACCAACTCTAATTAATCAGCGTCCCAAAACTGACCATTTGCCCTTTTAACACCGCCTCTACATTACCCGCTTCTTCGGCGGACATAATCATGGCTTGCA
>JAGRCC010000630.1 GCA_020433785.1 Anaerolineae bacterium | reverse complement strand
TTAGAGGCGTTGGTAGTCGAGGGGGGACAATTTACCATGCACGTTTTGCTCGTTGAAAACGATGATTTAGACCCGAATACGTCTTTGCTCTATAGTTTGGAAGAGGGTGGGTATGAGGTTTGTTTAGCTCATACGCCCTCGTCGGCAGCCCAAAAAATATTATCTATCTGGCCTAATCTTATTGTTTTAAATCCTGCTCAAAGCCTGAATGTTATCGACTTTAAAGAGGTAGTTGATAAAACGGAATTGGGTGTCCCCTGCATTGTGGTCGGCTCTGAAACGCACCATCAGGGCATGCTGGATAATGGACTGATTTTATTAGACCCCAGCCAAGTTCAGGAGTTAGAGCAGCGCATCCGGGAAGCGGCAGTCAATCAAAAAGACCGATTTCTCCGGCTGCCGACCTTTATGCTCGATTATCAAAAACAAACCATTCTTCGCGGCGAGCAACATTTTTCATTAACGCCGAAAGAGTTCAAATTGCTTAAGTTATTGGTGAGCTACACCAATCAAATTCTTAAGCGAAAGACCATTATGAAGGAAGTCTGGGAAACCGATTACATGGGCGACACACGGACGCTCGACGTTCACATTCGCTGGCTGCGGGAAAAAATTGAAGACACGCCCAGCAAACCCAAATATCTCATTACCGTTCGCGGCGTCGGCTATCGCTTTTCAACTGATTGTAGCTAATATTGAGACGACCGCGAAAAGAAAAAGCACCGGTTCGGTGCTTTTTTTATAAATAGTTATGCGATACCAACATCCCGGCCATCTTACCCGCCAACTGGGCCAAGCCCTGTTTTTTATCACGCTATGTTGGCTTCAAGCCTGTAGCAGCGCCACTGTGGCCCCCACCCCGGCTATCGTTACCGCCTCGCCCCCAACCACGACCGCCCCACCGTCGTTCTCGCCTGTCGCTGTCGATTTTGAGACGTTGCAGCCTTATACCCACCCCAGCCGGCGTTTCATGGCCCAATATCCGGCTAGTTGGCAGATCGTTGAACGGGATGACGGCGTTATCTTTCTGGAACCGAACAGTCGCGCCGGGTATAGTGTTATCTTTGAAGACGCCGGCCAATTTTACACTGAGGACGATCTCACCCACTATCTGGTGACTTTTGTCGCCCGCAACTTTTTGGACGAACAGGCCGACTTCCACCCCATCAGCCAAACCACCACGCCCGACGGCACGGTTGTGGCTCAATTTTCCGCCATCGACCCGAACCTGGGCCCAACCACCAGTGAACTGCGGCTCTTTCAGGTAGACACCATCCTCTTTATCGTTCACATTAGCGCCCCGGAAGCGAATTGGGCCGGCGCTAGCGATCAACTGCAAGCTCTGGCCGATCAGTTCGCCCCGCTCGATACCGCTTCCGATTTAGCCACAGCCGAACCAACTACGGAACCGGAATGGACGCTAATCGGCCCTAAAAGTCAGGATTTTGGCTTTCTCTACGCCAGCGATTGGGATATTTTGGAACAGCGGGAGAATTCGATTACGGTGGGGCATAAGGCCACCGGAATGACATTTACCGCCAGTAAGTTTAGCTGGCCGAACGCGGCTGTCGATTCGCAAGCCGCCGAGAAAGCCGCCGCTGAACATATTGAAACTTTGTCGAAAACGGTCGAAAACATGCGCAGTTTGCCGGCCAGCTCGTTCCCGGTGGCCGATGTCACCGGCGCGACCATCGATTTTTTGTATACGGATGATCAGGGCCGCGATATAGCCGGATCGGTCATTACAGCCGTCAAGAAAGGCCAAATGTACAAAATGGAATTTTCCGCCCCGGCTGACATTTACGACGCCGCCCTGGTGTGGTTTAATCCCATGCAAAGAAGCTTCACCTTTCTCACCCCTGACAAAATCGAGACCAAAGAACCGTAAAGGCAGCCGCGCATGGACTTTCCCCCGGAAATACCGCTCTATGAAAGAGTTTACATCGTCATCCGGCGTATTCCCGCCGGCCAAGTGGCGACCTACGGCCAAATTGCCGGAATGGTAGACGGTTGTACGGCCCGGATGGTCGGTTATGCGCTGGCTGCGCTCGGTCCCAATTCCAACGTCCCCTGGCAGCGCGTCATCAACAGTCAGGGCAAAATTAGCCCGCGCTCTGGCGGTATTGGCAGCGCGCTTCAACGCCAAATTTTAGAAGCGGAAGGGATCGTCTTCGACGCGCGGGGGAAAGTCGATTTAGGAAAATTTGGCTGGCCCGGCTTTGAAGTTGGTTAAATTTTACCTCAAACTTTTACCTTTTACTTGAACGTGATATACTGAATCCATTAATAGAAACTGAGCAGAATAGCGTAGGTGCATCATTAGCAAGATATTAATGGTTGAAGACAACGAACAGAATGCCTTGCTGATAAGGCGAATCCTCGAAGCGCAAAACCACCAGATTATCCACGCCAATGATGGTGAGAGTGGGTTGCAAGCCGCTATCGATGAAATACCCGAACTAATTTTGGTCGATCTGGGACTGCCGGATATCGATGGGCAGACGTTAGTGGCTTTTTTCAAACGGACGCCCGAGTTAGCTGGGATCCCGATTGTAGCCGTAACCGCCTGGCCGGAAGATACCGCCAGAGAGATGGCCCAGGCATATGGCTGCAACGGGGTTATCTCTAAGCCGATCAATACCCGAACCTTTGCCGATCAGATCGCCGCTTTTATCGCCGGTACCTAATCGCCTGAAACGGCCAACCATCGACGGACGACCGCCGCAGTCTCATATACCGTTCAATTTTACGGCGGTCGGCGGTCGGCAAGTGGCGGTCTGTGGGCTTAAAGGCAACTTCATCGGGTCAAATCTATCATTTCCCGCCCCTTCGTCTTAGGTCAAGGGAATCCGGATTTTACGCTGCCCGTAGCGAATTTCAGATTCGACGGGCAGTTTTAATTTCTCGATAAGCTTCATCAACCGCACATTTTCGGCCAAGACCCAACCGGTGAAATGCGTAATCCCCATCTGGCGCGCTTTTTCGGCCAAAATTTCAAGCAGTCTGCGGGCCAGGCCATTGCGTTGAATATCGTCCCTAACCACCACCGCCACTTCCGCTTCAGTATCATCGGGCGTGGCCCGGGCAAAACGCACCACACCGACCGCGTGTTCCTGCCCGTCCGCTTCAATGGTCGTGGCCACAATCGCCACTTGCAGCGTCGGGTTTAGCGTGGCTAAGGCCGTCGCCTCTTTCCAAATCCGCTCTTTCGGCAGTTTGTCCGTATACAGATGAAACCGCAGCCGTTTGGCTTCAAATGACAAATGGTTAAACAAATCGACCAGCAGCGCCGCATCCTCTTTTTGGACATATCTGAATGTGATCTGTTTACCCGCACGAGTTGTAAAACCGCCAAGGTTCTCCATACTCAAACCCTTGTAACTCAAACCAATGCTGCCCTTAAGGACGGGTTGGCCTGATATCCAAACAACGCCGCCAAAATGGCGGCAATTTTAATTCGTGCTATACTCTCGTGATAAATTGCACAGAAACCATTATTCGCACATTGCTACTTTATCAATATACACAATGAGGTGAAAAATACGAATGCGCTACCAACAACTGGGTAAAACCGACCTAAATGTATCCCGATTCTGTTTAGGAACCATGACGATGGGCTGGACGGCAGACAAAGAAACCTCGTTTGCCGTTATGGATTTTGCCCTCGAAAATGGGATAAATTTCTTCGACACAGCCGACATCTACTCCTTCTGGGCCGATAATAATGACGGCGGCGTGTCCGAAGCCTGGATTGGCGACTGGCTGGTCTCGCGCCAAGTTCGGGATCAAATCATCATCGCCACCAAAGCCCGGGGGCGTATGTGGGATGGTCCCGACGGTGAGGGTCTCAGCCGCCAACATCTGCTACGCGCCGTAGAAGATAGCCTTAGGCGACTGCAAGTTGAAACCATCGACCTGTACCAAAGCCACTGGCCCGATGAAGATACGCCCATTGAAGAGACTCTACGGGCCTACGAAGAGATGATTACCCAGGGCAAAGTGCGTTACATCGGCTGCTCCAACCACACCCCCTCGCAGCTGCGCCAGGCGCTTGCGGTTAGCAGCGAGAACAATTTGGCGCGTTACGAGTCCATTCAGCCGCATTATAATCTGGTCCATCGCCTCGAATATGAGCGGGAAATGATGGGCCTCTGCCAGGAAGAAGGGCTGGGCGTCATTCCCTACAGCCCCCTGGCCGGCGGCTTTCTAACCGGCAAATACAAACGCACCGGCGAAATCCCCGCTCACAGCCGGGGCTACGGCAACGCCCGCATGAAACCCTATATGAATGACCAAGGTTACGCCATTATCGATGCCCTGGACGAGATTGGCCAGCAGCACGATGCCTCAACCGCGCAAATGGCTTTGGCCTGGATTTTAGCCAAACCAACAGTAACCTCCGCCATTGTCGGCGCTAACCGAGTCTCTCAGTTAGCCGAGTCGCTCAAAAGCATCGAAATCAGCCTATCCGCCGCAGAAAAAACCCGGCTCGACCAGTTACCCAGCCCCACCTAAGGATGGTGAATCAAATAACTTCCACACTTGAGATTAGGTAATTGGTAAATAGTAACTGGTAATTGATTATTCAATCTCCAGTCTCCAATTACCAGTTACCAATTACGAATTACGAATTACCCGACAGAATTGGGTAAGTTAATTAATGCTCATTCCTAAGAGATCGCTATGAAATTCGCCCACACCCAAATCGAATTAGCTCAAACCCTGGATAGTCAAGACGAACTGGCTCATTTCCGCGCCGAGTTTGTCATCGCCGAGCCTGATCTCATCTACCTCGACGGCAACTCGCTGGGCCGGCTACCCAAACGCACCGGCCCGGTCATGCAGGCCGCCATCGATGAAGCTTGGGGGCAGCGGCTCATTCGTGGGTGGAACGAGGGGTGGATTCAGGCCCCGTTCGAACTTGGGGCGAAAATCGCCCAATTGATCGGCGCGCAGGCGGACGAAGTCATCGTCACCGATTCGACCTCAGTCAATCTCTTTAAGCTTGTGGTCGCCGCGCTCAAAGCCAGACCTGGCCGGCCCAAAATCGTCAGCGATGTCTTTAATTTTCCATCGGATTTGTATATCATTCAGGGCGTCATCGATCTACTGGAGCGGGGGCATCGGCTGGACTTGATTGCCTCTGCCGACAACCTGACCATCGCTCCGGAAGCTATCGCCGCCGCGATTGATGTGGACACCGCCCTGGTGAGTTTAACCCACGTGGCCTTCAAAAGCGCCTTTATGTACGATATGGCGGCTGTCACCGAACAGGCGCACCAGGTAGGGGCTTTAATGCTGTGGGATTTGAGTCACTCTGTCGGCGCCGTGCCGGTTGATTTGAACGGCGCGGGAGTCGATTTGGCCGTGGGCTGTACCTACAAATATCTCAACGGCGGTCCTGGTGCGCCCGCCTTTTTGTATGTCCGGCGAGATTTACAGGCGGAGCTGCGACAGCCTATTTGGGGCTGGCTAGGCGCGGCCAATCCGTTTACCTTTGATTTGGAATATACGCCAGCCCCCAATATCGGCCGCTTTTGGGTGGGCACGCCGCCGGTGCTGTCGCTCAAAGCGATTGAACCGGCCGTCGAACTGCTGCTGGCCGCAGGCATCGACCGGTTGCGAGCCAAGAGCTTGGCCCAAACGGAATATCTCATTTTTCTGGCCGACCAATGGCTGGCCCCTCTGGGGTTCATCGTCGGCACGCCCCGACCGGCCGACCGGCGCGGTTCGCACGTGTCGCTGCGCCATCCCGAAGCGTACCGTATCAACCGGACCTTGATCGAAGCGGAACCGCCGGCGCTCCGGGTCATCCCGGATTTTCGCGAACCGGACAACATTCGCTTTGGCGTGGCCCCGCTCTACAACAGTTTCACCGACATCCACCGGGCGATGGATCGCCTCAAGACGATTGTCACCGAACGGCTCTATGAAGCATACTCGGCCGAACGAGCGGCAGTCACTTAAACTCAGACAATCTCGCGAAACGCCGTTTGAGCGGCCTGGATGGTGGCGACAATCGCCTCTTCGGTGTGAGCGGTCGACAAAAACCACGACTCAAATTGCGACGGGGGGAAATAGATGCCCCGCTCCAACATGGCCCGGAAAAATTTAGCAAATAGGTCCACGTTACTTTTCGCCGCCGTGTCCCAATCGACCACCGGCTCGTCGCTGAAAAAGAAGCAAAACATCGTGCCGGCCTGCGTCGGATAAAGCGACACCCCGGCGGCTTCAGCGGCGGCGCTAATGCCCTCGCATAACTTGGTCGTGCTCTCAACCAGGTTTTCAAAAACACCCGGTTCGCTCAATCCCTTCAAAGTCATCAAACCGGCGGTCATCGCCAGCGGATTGCCGCTGAGAGTGCCGGCCTGATACATCGGCCCGGCCGGCGCGACCACCTGCATAATCTCCTTCCGGCCCGCGTAAGCTCCTACCGGCAGTCCGCCGCCGATCACTTTACCCAGCGCCGTCAGATCGGGTGTAACACCAAAATATTCTTGCGCGCCACCTAACGCCACCCGGAAGCCAGTCATCACTTCATCGAAAATCAGCAGCGCTCCATGTTCGGTGCACAGCCGGCGCAAACCGGCTAAATAACCATCTAATGGCGGTACAAGCCCCATATTCCCGGCCACCGGCTCAAGAATAATGGCGGCAATCTCCTCGCTAAATTGACTAAACAGAATTTCAATTGCTTCTAAATTGTTGTAGGGAGCGGTCAGGGTGTCTTTAGTGGTCCCCGGCGGTACACCAGGGCTGTCCGGCAAGCCGAGCGTGGCGACGCCGGAACCGGCTTGAACAAGCAAAAAATCGGCGTGGCCGTGGTAGTTGCCCTGGAGCTTGATGATTTTGTTGCGCCCGGTGTAAGCCCGCGCTAGGCGTAAAACGCTCATGGTGGCTTCAGTGCCGGAGTTGACAAAACGCACCTGCTCCGCCGAGGGGATGAGTTCGCACACCAATTCGGCCAGGTCCGTTTCGACGGCGGTTGGCGCGCCGTAGCTGGTACCTCGCGTGGCTGCTTTTTGGATGGCCGACACCACTTTTGGGTGGGCGTGGCCCAAAATCAACGGTCCCCAACTGAGCACATAATCGACGTAACGATTGCCATCGACATCCCACAAAAACGCCCCTTCGGCGTGATCGATAAAGATGGGCTGACCGCCCACCGCCCGAAAGGCGCGGGCCGGCGAGTTGACTCCGCCAGGGATAACCGCTTGAGCGGCTTTGAAAAGTTTTTCAGATTTAGTGATATTCATCGTGGCACCTTCCACAAAAGTTAGGATCGAGGCCAAATAACGACTTTAGTTACCTATGCGCAAAGCATAATAGCCAGTAACTTCAACACTTTGCAACCTCGTCAACATCTTCCAAATTGAGAGCTAACGACTCCCAAACTCTAAACTCCTTAACCCCATCAACGCTATTGAAGCGCCGCCAGCAAGCCTTCAATGGTGTACGTTTCAGCCACAGCATGGACGGGCACTCCCAGTTTCTCAGCTGTAGCGGCGGTAATCGGGCCGATGCAAACCACCTGGCTGTGTCTAAGGGCCTCGGCCGGGCGCTGACCACCTAAACAGTTGACGTACCCCTGCACCGTCGATGAACTGGTGAAGGTGACGATATCAACCGGCGGCGGAGGCGTACTACCTTCAACCGGCACCGTCCGATAGGCTGCAAACTCGTCCACCAACGCCCCGCGTTCGATCAGGCCGTCGGTTAGGGTTTTGCGGGCGATATCGGCGCGGGCCAACAGGAAACGCTGCCCCGAAACAGACCCAAGCTCATCAAAAGCCGCCAGGACGCCTTCGGCCGTATACACCTCCGGCACCAAATCGGCCTGGATGCTGCGATCACTCAAAGCTGCGGCTGTGGCCGGTCCAATGGCGGCAATATTGACCGAGGCCAGGCAGCGGCCATCGAGCCCCAAACTCGCCAATCGATCCCAAAAGGCGTTGACCCCATTGGCGCTGGTCAAAACCAGCCAGTGATACGGTCGCGGCGGCAGGCGATGGTGGAAATCCGGCAAATCCTGTTTGGCGCGATAGGCCGCCAGGGCTAAAATGGCTCCATCTAAAGGTCGGGTGTCTTCAGCCGGACGAATTGCGATGGTCGGAAAGGAGACCGGCTCGGCTCCCAGATCACGCAGGGCGGCCATGAAGCCGGCGGCCTGGTGCGTGGGGCGAGTCACCAATACCCGCTTACCCAAGAGCGGCGTTTGAGCCGGTTGAAACCAATCCAATCGCTCAGCCAATTCGACCACCCGGCCAACCACCACAATAGCCGGTGAGGCTAACCCGTGTTGTTCAACCGTGTCGGCAAGGGTGGCTAGAGTTGCCACCACCCGCCGCTGCGTGGGCAGCGTGCCGTTTTGCACGGCCAAGGCCGGGGTATCGGGCGACCGGCCGGCGGCCAGCAGTTTGGCGGTGATTTCGGCCAGTTGCCTGGGCGGCATTAAAATAATCAGCGTCTCAACACCCGCCAGCGCCGTCCAATTCAACCGAAGCGCCAGGTCGCCTTTAGCCTGGCCGCTGATGACGGCAAAGTCCGCGTTGTAATCCCAATGCGTGACCGGCACGCCCGCGTAAGCCAAGGCCGCGGTGGCGCTGGTCACCCCCGGCACCAGTTCGACGCGGAGGCCGGCGTCTAGCGCGATAGCCATCTCTTGCGCTGCCCGCCCAAAGACGAAAGGATCGCCCTGCCACAATCGCACCACGGTTTTACCCTGTTGGGCCAGATGAAGAAGCAGGCGAGTCACCTCAGCCTGGGGCTGCTTATTCCCGCGCCGGCTGCTGCCGATATCGTACCGCTCGGCGGCGGGATTGGCCTGTTGCAACAAATTGGCCTGCCCCAGCGTATCGGCCACAATGGCGTCGGCTTCGCGCAACAGGGCCAAGCCTTTGACGGTTATCAATCCCGTTTCGCCGGGGCCGGCTCCAACCAGGTAAATCGTGCCTTGTTTGGTCATAGGAAACTATGGTAGGAAGGTCATAATCTTAAGGATGGCATTCCTTACTACTGCAACAAGATTTCGGCGCCCTGGTCCAGGGCTTGCTGGGCCAATTGAGCGCCCAACGTCTGGGGCTCGTCAATCGAGCCGTGGCCTGCCACTTTTATTAATCGCGTTCCCACCGCGTCGCCGACCACGGCTTGTAAGAAAAGCCGGTCGTTCTCGACGCGAGCTAACGCCCCTACTGGCAGCGAACAACCGCCGCCTAAGCCGCCCAGAAAAGCTCGCTCGGCCGTCACTGCCGCTCGGGTTTCGGCGTGATCGAGAATTTCTAAATAAGCCGTAGTAACCTCGTCGTCGGCCCGGCCCTGGACGGCCAGGGCGCCCTGGCCCGGCGCCGGCAAAATTATCTCTTCAGGTATAGGGTGGACGTGGTCCAGTTGATAGTTCAGGCGATCTAAACCAGCCTGGGCGAGGATGATCGCATCGTAACCATGCGCCGGGTCATCGAGTTTGCGCAAGCGCGTGTCGACATTACCCCGAATATCCTTAATACGTAAATCGGGGCGCTGCGCCAAAAGTTGGGCCGCCCGGCGCAAACTGCTGGTGCCGACCACTGCGCCGTCGGGCAGATCGGCCAGTCGGCTGGCCAATCGAGAGACGAGCACATCGTTGATCGCGGCGCGCCGGGCCACGGCCACCACCGTCAGACCGGGACTGTCTTCAATCGGCAAATCTTTTAAGCTGTGAACGGCCAGATCGATTTGGTCGCGGCGCAACGCCTCTTCTAACTCAAGCGTGAATAACCCTTTGCCGCCAATGGCCGGTAACGGATCGGTGCGATTAAGGTCGCCCTGGGTATCGATCAAGGTTATTTCAACTTGAAGATCAGACCAGGCCGCCAGGAGATTCTGGCGAATTAATTTCGATTGGGTTTGAGCTAATTGGGAGCGCCGGGAACCAATGGTCAAACTTTTCATAGGATCTTTATCAGAAACGGATTTTGGTCTTAAAGAAAAGGAAGTCCAAGATGTATCTTGGACTCCCCGGTCATTCAGCCGTTAAATTACTTCAACAGGTCGGCCACCGTATCGCGTTCTTCGCGCAGTTCAGCTTCGGTGGCGGCCAATTTTTCTTTGGCCCAGTCACTGAGCGGCAACCCTTGGACGATGCTGTAGTTGCCCTGACCGTCACTGGTGATCGGGTAGGAGAAAATGATGCCTTCAGCGATGCCATAGCTGCCGTCGGAGGGAACCGCCGACGAGAACCAATGGCCTTCAGGGGTTTTGTTAACCATGCTTTTAACATGGTCGATGGCCCCGTTAGCCGCCGACGCTGCTGAGGACAGCCCACGTGCAGCGATAATGGCGGCTCCACGCTTTTGGACGGTCGAGATAAAATCACCGCGCAGCCACGCCTCATCATCGATCACATCGAAGACGGGTTTACCATTAATTTTAGCGTTTTCAGCATCGGGGTATTGCGTAGCGCTATGATTGCCCCAGATGGTGACGTTGCTAACATCGTTAACCGTTACCCCGGCTTTTTCGGCCAACTGGGCATAGGCCCGGTTTTGGTCAAGGCGGGTCATGGCCTGGAAGCGTTCGATGGGAACGCCGTCGGCGTTGTTGGCGGCAATCAGCGCGTTGGTGTTGGCCGGGT
>JAGRCC010000629.1 GCA_020433785.1 Anaerolineae bacterium | reverse complement strand
ATGCCCCTCTTCGATCAATTTAGCGACGATAACGTGCAGTTGTCTGAACTGCGCGGCCAGGTGGTCGTTATCAATTTTTGGGCCAGTTGGTGCGTGGAGTGTTACAAAGAAGCGGAACTGCTGGAGCAAACTTGGCAAGCATATCAGGATCAGGGCGTCGTCTTCCTGGGCGTCGATTACCTGGACACCGACAAAGAGGCGCTGGCCTACATGGAAAAATATGGCATCACCTACCCCTCCGGCCCCGATATGGGCAGCCGCATTTCCGACAGCTACGGCATAACCGGCGTACCGGAAACCTTCTTCATCGACAAAGACGGCAACATCGCCCACGTCCAAATTGGGCCGATAGAGCAAGACCAGCTCTACAGCCTGCTTGACCGGCTGATCGCCCAACCGGCGCAGGGAACGTAGGATGGATGTTCTCACCATCGTATTGATTGTGCTGCTAATCGGCGTGACCATCGGCTTGGTAGGCGCGCCCCTTTGGCAACCGGCTGCCGCGAACACCGCCCTTGAAGATATCGAACGCCCCGGTCAGACCTTGGAGGAGTTAGAAGCCCAATATCGGGCCACCCTGGCGGCGATCAAAGACCTCAATTTTGATCACGAGATGGGCAAGGTCTCAACCGAAGATTATCAATCGCTGTTGGCTAAAAGCAAACTTGAAGCGGCCCGTATCCGGCAAGCGATTGATCGGCTCAGCAGCGCCGAAATCGTTGAACAGGAACAGGCGCTCGATGCTGAAATAGAAACGCTCGTTGCCCAATTGCGGCAGGGTTCTGAACCGGCTGAAGCCCTCCTTCATGAGGTCGATGCTGAGATCGAGGCGTTGAAATCTTTGCCGCCTGGTCTACCCACCACTGAAGGCCGCACCTGTCCCCACTGCGGCGCCGCCCTCCGCGCCGACGACAAATTTTGCAGCAGCTGCGGCCAGGCTATGCCCGAACCGGCTGCCGAACTGGCCGACCACTGCTCTCACTGCGGTTACACCTACGAACCCGGCGACGCGTTCTGCGCTCACTGCGGCACGCCTCTCACCGAAGCCGCCATCCAAAACTACGAAAATGCGAAGATTTAGATATGGGGAAAGAAAAAGCTGTCATTGTTAGACATGACGTTGCCCAGAATGACGTAGTGCGTCGTGCGTATTCCGTAGTTTCTAATACGCCCTACGCACTACGCATTACGCTCCGAAGCTTAATGCTCGTGGTAGGATTATATTTGTTTTTTACCCTCCCCACCCACGCCCAATCCCCCGACGACAAACCAACCGTGTCCGGCGGCCGGGTGTTGTGGACCGAGAACTGTGCGCCGTGCCACGGGCCCGCTGGCGCCGGCGATGGGCCGACCTCGCAATCGATTGAAAATGGGGTGCCCAGTTTTCTAGACCCGGACGTGTACCGCACCAGCACACCGGCCCAACATTTCGACATCATCAAAAACGGCCGCATCGAAAATCTGATGCCGCCCTGGGGCAATCGCTTTGATGATAGCCAAATATGGGATTTAACGGCTTACGTCTGGAGCCTGCACACCACGCCGGACAGTTTAACCAATGGCGCCGAAATTTACACCGACCGCTGCGCCGGCTGCCACGGCGAAGGCGGCGCCGGTGACGGCGTTCAGGCCGCAGCTAATATCAATAACTTGGCCGATCTACAAGTCGTCAGCCAGCAAAGTCTGGCCGATTGGCACAGCGGTTTCGCCACTGTGCCCGACCACGCCGAATTGAGCGATCTGTCGGAAGAGGCGTTGTGGCTGGCGCTCGACCACGTGCGCACCTTTTCTTTCGCGATGCCGCAGCGTAACGGCGTCCTCAGCGGCCAAATTATTAACAGTACCACCAACCAACCGCAAGGCGATTTAGAGGTGACGCTCTATACCTTTACCGGCAACGCGGCCGCGGATCAAGTGACAGCCCGGGCCGACAGCGACGGTAACTACCGCTTTGAACATCTATCAACCGACCCTGATTTGATGTACGTCGTCGAGGGCCGGTATGATGAGGTCAGCTATCTCAGCCAGCCCATTCCTTTCGACAGCGGCAACAATGAGCAAAAACTCGATCTCAACGTCTTTGACACGACGACCGATAGTGATGGCGTCACTCTATCACGGCTCAACAACCTGGTCTCCTTCACTCCGGAGACGGTGCGGATGATCGAGTTATTTGTCGTCGGCAACAGCAGCGATAAAACTTACATCGGCCAGGATGGTTCGACCTTCGCCTTTATGTTGCCCGCGGCGGCGACCAACGTTTCCTTCCAAAACGATCTGAGCAATCGATTTGTTAAAAGCGACGCGGGCGGCTACACGACTAACGAGCCCGTTTATCCCGGCGAAGAGGGGCTGGTCATTGTCGCCGTTTACGACCTGCCGTATGACAGCGACTCTCTCTCCGTCGAAATGCCTATCCCGGCCGACGTCGCGTCGATTAGCCTGTTGATGGAATCGAAGCCCGACGTGGAGTTGGTCAGCCAGCAGCTCCAATTTATCGAGCGGCGCGAACTGCAAAACAGCGAGTTTGCTTCCTATGGAGTGCAAGACCTCGCGGCCGGTGATGTCTTATCGTTTGAAATTACCGGGCTGGACAACCTGACTTTTGAGACGGCTGCCCCCAGCGACAGCAGCATGCCCGCCGGGGCTGTGGCTGCGCCGCCTAGCATTATCAATCAGGATATCGTGCGCTGGATCGTGCTCGGCTTGGGGGGTGCAGCGATATTACTGGCCGCTCTGCTATATCCCCGCCGCCGACCTCAATTGACCCCCACGACCGCAACCGATCCGACCACCCGCCGCCAACGACTGCTCCTGCTCCTGGCTCGCCTGGACGACACCTACGAAGCCGGCCAGATCGATGAGTCGATTTATCGGCAGGCGCGAGCCGAGTACAAAGCGGAGTTAATGCGGTTGATGAAGAAAGAGACTGGAGATTAGAGATTGGAGATCAGGAGATTGGATCGTTGATAGTCTATCTCCTAATTTCTTAATCTCCTTATCTCCCTATTTTATCATGATCCAAATTCAGAACCTGGTTAAAACATTTGGGCATCGAGTCGTGCTGCGCGGCATCGATTTAACTATCGCCGATGGTGACTTTGTAACGCTGCTGGGGGCGAATGGCGCTGGCAAAACCACACTGCTGCATATCGTGGCTACGCTCAGCAAACCCACTCACGGCGACGTCCGGATCAATGGTTATCGTCTGGCTGACTCGGCTAGCGAACTTCGCCGCTTTATTGGCCTGGTATCTCATAGACCCCTACTATACGAAGATTTAACCGCGCTGCAAAACCTCACCTTCTACGCTCGAATGTACGATCTGAGAGAGGCCGACGAGCGCATCGAAACGGTGCTGCGGCAGGTGGGGCTGTATGAGCGGCGCGGCGATCCGGTGCGGACTTACTCGCGTGGTATGCAGCAGCGACTGGCCATCGCCCGCGCCATTTTGCACAATCCGCCCATCCTGCTGCTCGATGAGCCTGACACCGGCCTAGACCAGCACGCCGCCGATATGCTCGGCCAACTCCTCC
>JAGRCC010000628.1 GCA_020433785.1 Anaerolineae bacterium | reverse complement strand
GCAAATGGGCCAGATGCTTAACCAATTCAAGGCTTTCTTCATCAGACAACGTGCCCCGAAGTTGGCCGAGGTACATGCCCAACAGGAATAAATCGGTTAAGGTGGTAGTAAAGGCTTTGGTGCTGGCTACGCCGATTTCCGGTCCGGCCTGCATCAGGATAGAGCCATCGCTTAGCTTGTGAACCATGCTGCCCTGCACATTAACGATTGACCACAGTTTCGCGCCCTGTTCGCGCCCCTCTTCCATCGCGGCCAGAGTATCGACCGTTTCGCCGGATTGGCTGATGGCCAAAATAGCCGTTTTATCGTCGATCAGCGTATCGCGATAGCGAAATTCCGAGGCATACTCAACCGATACTTTAATCCGGGCCAGTTTCTCCAGTATAAATCGGCCGACTTGACCGGCATAGAACGAGGTTCCGCAAGCCACAATCATCACCCGGTCAAGCTGCTTGGCGGCTTCCGGGGTTAGCTCCAACTCTTCAAAGGCAATCTTGCCGGTGGTAAAATCGACCCGTCCTCGAATGGTGCTTTGGATCGATTGCGGCTGCTCGTGAATTTCCTTCTCCATAAAATGGTGATATTGGCCTTTAACGGCGCTGATCGGGTCCCAAGTGATCACTGTAAAATCTTTTTCGATAGGCGCGCCGTCAATCCGGCTGTAGGTGATACCGTTGGCCGTGATGACGGCCATTTCTTGATCTTCCAGAAAAACGACGTGCTGGGTATGTTCCAAAATAGCCGGAATATCCGAGGCTAGATAATTTTCACCGTCACCCAACCCTACAATCACCCCACCGGCATTACCCAGCCGAGCCGCGATAATCTTGTCCGGCTCCTGCTGACTGGTAACCGCGATGGCGTGCGCCCCCTCAAGCTGTCGAAAAGCTAATCGACAGGCCATTACGAGTTCGTTGCCATCAGCCAGGTATTTATCAATCAAATGGGTAATGACTTCGGTATCGGTATCGGACTTAAATTCGTGCCCTTCATCCTGTAGCTGCCGACGGAGGGTTATGAAATTTTCAACAATGCCATTCTGAACCACAGCTACATTGTTGGCTTCATCGGCATGGGGGTGCGCATTTCGCTCCACCGGCGCGCCGTGGGTAGCCCACCGCGTGTGCCCTATGGCCAAATTACCAAGCAGTGGCTGTTCCACCAGCTTGGTTTCGAGGTTGATCAATTTGCCGGAGGCGCGTCGAATATCCAACGCGCCGTTAACCGAGGCGATCCCAGCCGAGTCATAGCCGCGATATTCGAGTTTCTTCAAACCGTTCAGGACAATGGTTGATGCGTTCTTGTTACCAATATAACCGACGATGCCACACATAAATTTCAATTCTCCTTAAAATAAATTTGGAAATAAATCTGCTAGAGTTTTTATCAGTGTTTAACGTTTGATATGTTCTTTGAATATAAAGTTTATAGCCTGAACTAAACAACAACCGTGTACAACCGCAAGCTAATCCATGATGCTGCCGCGTTGCAACGTTGGTATCTTTTGGAGATAGGCCAACAGAACCACTCGCCATGAATGGAACACATCAAACTATTAAGTTATGGTCGATATTATTTGTAAACCACTATCTTTCATTTTGGCCGACAACTAAGTCGGTTTTGTAGAAAGATTTGCTGCCCCTGAAGGGGGCGGTGAGGACAATTCGGGTTGTGGTAACCCGGCAGGCACCCGCCGAAAACTTCGATAAACCTGCACCTCGTCACTCTACGAGGAATGTAGAGTCTGGCGCTTATTGTCCTAACGTTAGTTTTCAAACCTCCTTTCGATATTAATAACGGCTAAACGACCTAAATAGGATCAGATTTTGTTTTATAGACAGCTTCAATTATAACGGCTTCTTTAACAAAAATCCATAAGAAAACTGTTTAAAAAAAGTTAGTAAATCTTAACTCTCCCAACCTGCCGCAGTCGACACAATTGGGTGGTATGCAAAGTGGTATCCGGAACGATGTTAATCCGCTGAAAATTCTAGAATTTCAGCCGGCGTACGGCCATCACCCCAATTCCCACTGTAATCAATATCACCACTGTAACGGCCAACGTGATATTGAGATAAAACTGCTGCACACTTTCGCTAATAGCCCCATTGAACAGCCAAAGCCAAAGGCCATAGCCGATCACTCCCACCAAGATGATATCGGTAATTGTAGCCAAAATGGTAACTAGCGTTTTCATGGCGTCTCCTTTAGAAAAACTACTTTGTTCTTCTATTTACCTATTGAATTGTTAGTTCTTCTCCGAAAATTTGAATCGACCAAAAGGGTAGGACTCCCATAATGGATCTAAGCAAATGTAGTAATGGGTAAACTCGGATCGAGTACAGGGGATTGAGGTGAGTTAAATTCAAAACCGGGGATAGGTAACGAATACGAAGGCAGATCAAGGATATGAAAAGCAGGCATTGCCGCCACAGCCAGCCAATATGAGATAGCAAACAGCAAAATAATAAGCAGCTTTTTACATCGCTGGCGAACCACCATGGGTCGATTATCCTCTCAATCTAACGTAGAAAATACTACGCCGGAGGTTAGGGATCAGGAGGTTTGGAATTATTAAATTCCCGTCTCTCTATGGCCTAAACTCCAACTCTCCATTTCTTGGACTTCTAGTCCTATTTCAAGCCGTATTGTACTCCCATTTTACTACAATTGCCAAAACTACATCCCCCTACTTTCAAACGAACCTCGGTCGGCATAAACTATCACATTCTCTACAAAACCATCACACTCTAACTCAATTCACACATTTTTCCCATAGAATTCTGCGAGGATGTTGCTATAGTTTAATAGAACCAGTTGATGACTTCGGAAGCCGCTAGTTTATTCTGTTACGAACTTATTACGATTTATCACACGTTCCTATCCCCACCACTCCATTTGTTCGGCTTCCGAGTCTCCTTGGTTCCTTTCTACTCGATCAACAAGCACTAGTTAACAAGAGGGCAAACGATGTTTAGCAAAGCTGATACCCATATGCACACGACCTACAGTGATGGCGTTATGACCCCCGAAGAGATGGTCGATTACATCGCCACCGAAACCGATCTCAGCGTTATCGCCATTACCGACCACGATACCGCCGAAGGAGCCTTCATAGCCCAAGCCTATGCCAGAAGTCACGCTCCCCATCTAGACGTTATCATCGGTCAAGAGGTCACGACTAAAGAAGGTGATGTCGTTGGACTGTTTGTCAAGTCAACCCTACCTACCTTCAATACCGCTCTAGAAGCTATTGAAGCCATTCATGCTCAAGGCGGTTTGGCTGTATCGGTTCACCCCTTCAGCCGCCTATCGACCCTTAATAATATGAAAGGGTTAGGTGCAAAAATCTTCACCCTTCCCCTCGATGCTGTCGAAGTCCGCAACGGCTTTCCCAGCAATGTCTTTAGCAATCCCATTAGTACCCTATTGAATCGCCATCGCGGCCAGCGTTTAGCTGAACTGGGCGGCAGCGACTCCCACGTGCCTTTCACGGTGGGACAAGCCTACACCCGCTTCTACGGCAAAACTGCCCAGGATTTTCGCCGGGCCGTTGAAATGCGCACAGTTGAGGCCTGCGGCTCGCTCTGGACGCCTCGCAGCCTGTTCCGCCTGACCTCGGCCGTTCTCAAACGCGGCTGGTCACCCCATACCCACGTCTATTCTGACTAAAGCCCCTTGCCAAGGAGAAAAAAAGACCTACCGGAACAAATTTGCTCGGTAGGTCTTTTTTATGTCACATTTTAGTTTTTTGTTTCCTTTTCAAGTAGACATTCCACAAATTTCCGGTTGCAGTAAGAATGACGGCTCAAATGGCGTCATAATTTTGGTTTGCGTTTACCATACAATATGCTACAATACCACTTCAGTAGAAATTTTGTTCTAATATGTCAAGTTGCAGAGTAGCAAAGTCACAGGGTCGCAAAGTTACAGGACTATATCTTAAAAGTGTAATCACACGAAGATTTTTGGACTTGTTCTAGAATATTCCAAACCAGGATAAAAGAATGTCATACGAGAACTCGGCTCTGTACCAGTTGGCCAAGCAAATGGCTGTCGAACTTCATAAACTGACCCTCAACGAATTACCAAAGTTTGAAATGTATGAACAAGGCTCACAAATTCGGCGATCCAGTAAATCAATTGTCGCCAATTTTGTAGAAGGATACGGCCGGCAGCACTATCCAAGTGAATACATCAAATTTCTGATCTACGCCCTGGCTTCTTGTGACGAAACTAAAGCCCATCTTGAACTACTCCACGAAACCGACTCGATGAGCCAAGACCAATTCAATTATTTTTACGGCAACTATCGCAAGATTGGCGCCATGATCTACAACCTACGCCAATCCGTCATCAACAAACAAAAATAAACAACCATCAACCACCCACCAAACCCACCTTACGACCATAAGCCTACGATCTGTAACCCTGTAATAATGCAGCCCTGTAACCTTGCCATCCTGTAACTCTGCAACCCTGCAACCCTGCAACCCTGCAACCCTGCAACCTTGAGGAGTAATCAACTCACTTATGACTGAAATCAACGAAATTATTGTTCGTGGCGCGCGCG
>JAGRCC010000049.1 GCA_020433785.1 Anaerolineae bacterium | reverse complement strand
AAAGATATTCAAAATATCAACCACGCGGCGGCGGTGTTGGGCTGGGATCAGCAAACCTATATGCCGCCCGGTGGAGCAGCGGCCCGGGCCGAGCAGCTCAGCACGCTCAGTAAAATCAGCCACGAAATGTTCACTGCCGACGAAATCGGTGAGCTGCTGGCGGATTTGGCCCAGGCCGAGTTCGATTACGACTCGGATGAGGCCAGCCTGATTCGAGTGATCCAACGCGATTATGATCAAGCGTGCAAATTGCCGCCGAAACTGGTCGAAGAGATGAGCCGCACCTTTTCGTTGGGGCAGCAGGTGTGGACCAAAGCCCGCGCCGAGAAGGATTTCTCGCAATTTCAAGATATCCTGTCCAAAATTGTTGACCTCAATATCCAGGTGGGCGAGGCTTACGGCTATGAGGAGAGCATTTATGATGCTCTACTCGACCAATACGAACCGGGGATGAAGGCGTCCGACGTGCAGCAGGTGTTCGACGAACTTAAGGCCGAGCTGGTCCCGCTGGTCCAGGCCATTGCCGATCATCAAGACGTGGTCGATGATTTTGTTCTGCAGCAGGAGTTCGATGAGCAAACTCAGTGGGATTTTGGCCTGCTGCCGTTACAAGCAATTGGCTTCGATATGCTGCGCGGGCGGCAGGATAAATCGACTCATCCATTTACCACCAGTTTTTCCACCAATGATGTGCGGATTACCACCCGAGTCAATAGAGTGATGATCGCTTCGGCGCTGTTTGGGACGCTGCACGAAGGTGGCCACGCGCTTTACGAGCAAAACAGCGACCCGACTTTGGAAGGCACCCCGCTGGCCGGCGGAACGTCGCTGGGTGTCCACGAATCGCAATCGCGGTTGTGGGAAAATGTAGTGGGCCGCAGTCGGGAGTTTTGGCAGTTCTACTATCGCAAATTGCAAGAATTTTTCCCCAAGCAGTTCGGCGCGGTCGATCTCGAGGTCTTTTACCGGGCCATTAATAAATCGAGACCATCGCTGATTCGGGTTGAAGCCGATGAAGTGACTTACAACCTGCACATTTTTCTGCGGTTCGAGTTGGAGCAGGCCCTGCTGACCAACAGCCTGAAGGTGGCCGATCTGCCGGAGGCTTGGAACGCTAAAATGGAGTCGTATCTGGGCTTAACGCCGCCCGATGACGCCAAGGGCGTGCTGCAAGATATCCATTGGTCCGGCGGAATGATGGGTTATTTCCCCACGTATACCTTGGGTAATATTCTGTCGCTGCAATTTTACAGCCAGACTCTAAAAGATATCCCCGATTTGCCGGAGCAATTTACCAAGGGCGAATTCGGAGCACTGCTGGAGTGGTTTAGAGAGCATATTCACCGGCACGGGCGCAAATTCACCGCCAATGAGTTGATCCAGCGAGTGACAGGTGATGACGGGATCAAGGCCGGGCCCTATCTCAATTATATCAAGCGCAAGTATTCGGAAATTTACGAGTTGGCGTGATGTAAGCATTCAGCTATCAGCTTTCAGCAGACAGCTTTATCGCTATTGTGGATTAAATAACGTCCACATTTGAGGCCGGTAATTGGTAATTAGTCATTGGTAATTCAATCTCTAATTACCGTTTACCGGTTACTGCTCTCCGAAATAGGGAAGTACAATTAATCAGCGATTTGTTCGACTATCCCCTGTTATTTTTCCTATGACTAAAAAACCTTTACTCGTTATTGTTGGGCCGACGGCGGTGGGTAAGACAGCACTCTCGTTGCGGCTGGCCCGTGATATCGATCTTGAAATCGTCTCTGCGGACTCGCGGCAGATTTATCGCGGGCTTGATATTGGTACGGCTAAGGCCACGCCGGAGGAGCAGGCGCTTGTCCCTCATCATCTGATCGATGTGGTTGATCCCGACCAAATCATGTCCGCAGCCGATTTTCAACAGCGCGCATATACGGCTATCGAGGCGTTACACGAACGGAATTGCCTGCCGGTACTGGTCGGCGGTACCGGGCAATGGGTGCAGGCGGTGGTCGAGGGTTGGACTATTCCACGGGTACCGCCGGACCCGGAACTACGGGTCAAGCTGGAGGCGTTGGCGGAAACAGAGGGCGGGCGGGCACTTTATGACCGTCTGGTAGACGTCGATCCGGCGGCGGCGGAAAAGATCCACCCCAATAATGTCAGGCGGGTGATCCGGGCCTTGGAAGTCTATGAAAAAACCGGCGTTCCCATTAGTGAGCACCAGGCAAAGCGAGGCCAACGGTTTCGTACGTTCCAAATTGGGTTGACGATGTCGCGTGAACGGCTGTATGAGCGTATCGATCAGCGGATTGATCAAATGATGGCAGCGGGGCTACTCGATGAAGTTCGCCGGTTGATGAAAGCCGGCTACGGGCTGCATTTGCCGGCGATGTCTGGGTTGGGCTACCGGCAGATCGGACAGTTTCTGACCGGTGAGGTCAGCTTAGACGAAGCGGTGGCGTTGATCAAGAAAGAAACACGTCGGTTTGTTCGCCAGCAGTTCAATTGGTTTCGATTAGACGATGAGCGTATCCACTGGTTTGAGGTGGATGAGGCCAATTTGGCCGGTTATTATCAGGAAATTCATGAGTGGGTGCGAGCCAACTAAAGAATTAGCCTGCGAGCCGTTAAGTGGGAGTTGTCAAGGGGCAGCATAAATATAAATGTGGTTCCGTTTTCCTTATTGCTCTCCACCGAAATTTTGCCGCCGCAAACTTCAACCATACCCCGTACAATCGCTAACCCCAGACCGGCCCCGCCATGCTCACGAGTCAATGTGTGCTCAATTTGATAGAATCGGTCAAAAATACGGGTCAAGAACTCTTGAGGAATTACGATACCAGTGTTGTTAATGGCCATGTGGGCCTGATTGTCGATGTGGGTGGCGTGAAGATTGATCTGCCCGCTGGGTGGGGTAAATTTGGCGGCGTTGTGAACCAGGTTCATCAGAATTAAATCCAGCTTTTCACGGTCAATAACCATTTCCGGGAAGTCAGGTGGGATGTCGATGTTAATATCAAGCTGTTTCTCGGTGACCAACAAAGCAATATCCTGGGTAACATCCTGGATCGCTTCGGCCAGGTTAACCGGATCGCGGGTCAAGGCGACGGTGCCGCTTTCAAGGTGCTGCAAATTCAACATGTTGTCAATCAGCGATCGCAGCCGCATGGCGTTGCGATTAATATGGGCCAGATAGTTTTTCTGAAGATCGTCAGCCTCTTCTTCCAATACGGTGGCGTAGCCCATCAAAATAGCCAGCGGCGTTCGAAGTTCGTGGGCGGCAATGTTGATAAACTCGCTTTTCATATGATCGAGTTGCTTGAGTTGTTTATAGGCCTCTTGAATTTCCGTAAAAAGTCGAGCATTCTCTAAGGCAATACTGGCCTGCCCGCACAGGACTGATAAGAATTCGCTGTCGCTTGGCGCAAAGCTGCTTTCTTCACGGGCTAAAACCAAAGCACCTAAATTAGCATTCTGAGACTTTAACGGCGTACTGATAACGGAAACAGCCCCCAATTCTTTGAGAATATTGTGATGGTTCAGTTCCGGCTCACTAATGTTGAGCACTAACTGTTGCCCTAATTCAATGGTTTCTTGGGCCAGGGCGTTACTGGCTTTTTCATTCTGCCGGGTACAGTTTGATTTAGTGCAATCAAAACGGGTGACGAGTTGGCCATCATCACCAACAATGTAAAGACCAACGAAATAAGCATGGGTTTCTTTTGAGGCAATTTCGATAAGGTGGTTGAGCAGGTCGTCTTCGTTGATGGTCCTCATTAAATTTTTGTTTAATTCAAAAAGAGGGATTAAAGAACGCAGTCGAAAATTTTCTTTTTTAAGCCGTTCTTTTTCCAACGCTTTGGTTACGGCAATATTTAAATCTTTGGGGGTAAACGGTTTCAGAATAAATTCATCAATACCAAGCTTGACCGCATTGATGGCCATATCCATCGTGCTAAAGCCGGTCATGGTCACACAAATAATGCCCGGATCGGACTGTTTTAAGATTTGAGCAATTTCTAAGCCACTCATGCCCGGCATTTTGATGTCGGTCAGCAACAGATCAAAATGCTCTTGATTGGTGACCTCGATCACTTCATAGCCGCTGCTGGCAGTCTTTACGTCGTAGCCTTGGGTTTCGAGGATGCGTTTACAAAGATCGAGAACGTCTTTCTCATCGTCAACGATAAGTACTTTTTCTTTGGGCATTGAGAAATTCTCCCTGAGTCACGTCCCTTAAGGGTACTAATAAGTCTAACGGCCTAACAAATTATACCATTCGGGGGATAGCCTGTCTAGGCATCGCCAAAAAAATCCCTAGAAGAATGAATTTGCTTCGGGTAGCGGTTGATTTTTGGACGGTTCGGGATAAAGCTATTCTCGAATGGCTTGTCTAATCTGATAAGCGAGCGACCCGAAAGCTTCACTGTATTCAATGCCCTGGGGCCGGGGTCGGGGAAGCTCTATTTGAAAATCGGCAGCGATGACCGCCGGGCGGGGGCTAAGTACCAACACCCGGTCGGCCAAAAGAACCGCTTCACGGATATTATGAGTGACCATGATAGCGGTCAGGTGTTGAGTTCGCCACAAGTGAAGAATTTCGCGGTTGAGCCGTTCACGGGTGAGGGCATCGAGGGCGCCGAACGGTTCATCTAGCAGGAGAATGCGGGGCTGCTGTATCAACGCGCGGGCTACAGCCACACGCTGCTCCATACCCCCTGATAGTTCTCGGGGGTGGGCTTGAGCAAATTCGCTTAAGCCCACCAATTGTAATATTCGTTGGCCTTTTTCAGTGGCCTCTTGGCGGGAAACACCTTGAATTTGGAGCGGTAAGGTCACGTTGTCCAGTACCGTCCGCCACGGCATCAAGTTGGGCTTTTGGAAAACAATACTAATTTCTGGGGGCGGCGCCACCAGCGGCCGGCCGGCCAGTAACACTGCGCCTTCAGTTGGCGGCAGCAACCCCCCCAGCATTTGCAACAGAGTGGTTTTGCCGCTGCCTGATGGCCCCACCATACAAACAAACTCGCCAGGCATCACTGAAAAGCTGATGATGTCGACTACAAGTAGATCACCATACGTTGATTCGTAGACTTTCGTCAGCGATTTTACTTGCAGAATCGGCGAAGTCATAGCGGATAAAACTACTGCTCCTCAACAAACTTATTCGTGTAAAGTTCCTCAAGAGTGACATCGCCCTCAAGCAGGCCGGTTCCCTTCATAAAATCGAGTGACGTCTGCCACGATTCTGTGCTTGACACGCCAGGCTGATCGCTGCGCCATAGTTCGATAGAACTCTCCAGAACTTGCTTTTGAACCGGCGCTTCTTCATCGGTCATTTCAGGGATGACTTTTCGCACAATTTCAAAGGCTTCATCCGGATTTTCAAGGGTATAGCTCAACCCTTTGAGGCTGGCGCTGACCATCCGTTGAACTAGCTCCGGATTCTCGGTCAACAACTTGTCGCCAACCACGATGCCGTTTGAAACCAAATCGATGTAATCGGACACTTCGATGACATTAACATCGATCCCTTGATTTTCGAGTTGAATCGGCTCGTTGACGATGTAGACCATAGCGGCATCGACCGTATCCTGCTGGATGGCCGCCGCCTGGGTAAAGCCGATATCTTGCAGCGTTAGCTCATTTTCATCCAGACCGCCTTCTTGAACCAGTGCTTTCCAGCCGATAAAACTGGCCCCAAAAAAGCCGGGCAGACCAATTTTCTTGCCAACCAGGTCGCTTAATTGTGATATGCCCTTATCCGCCGGAGCCATTAGGGCCACGGGATAGCGTTGATACCACTTCATCACATACGTAATTGGTAACCCTTGGGCTCGGGCCAAGATCACTTGATCGCCACTGGCCAGCGAAAACTCACGCTCGCCTTGGGCGGCCAGGGCAATAAAATCGTTTTCAAAACCATACTCGATTTCCACTTCAAGCCCTTCATCGGCGTAAAAGCCTTTGCTCTGGGCTACATAAAATGGAGCAAATTGAACATTAGGAATATAACCGGCGCCTAAAGTCACCTTTTGTATTTCCGCAGGCGGTTTAACGGTCTCTTCCTGGGCGCTGGCTGAACAGCCGGCCAGAACTAATAAGCTTACCCATAAAAAGATAGGTAACCAGCGTAACTTCATCTTTTCTCTTCTCCTCTAATATTATTGACGCCAGGCCAGCAGCCAACGCTCTAGCCCGGTGACAATCAGATACAAACTCAGTGATATGGCGGCCAAGGCAATCAAGGCCGCGAACATAAGCGGGGTATTGAATAACCCTTTCGATAAGCTGATCAGATAACCTAACCCCCGGTCAGCCCCCACAAACTCACCGACCACCGCGCCGATCACCGACAACGTAACCCCTATTTTCAATCCACCCAGCAGCACCGGCATCGCCGCCGGTACTTCCAACATGATAAACGTCTGCCAGCGATTGGCCCGTAATGATCGCATGAGTGTTTTCAACCCCTTGTCGACGGACCGAATGCCAACAATGGTATTCACCAGAATGGGGAAAAACACAACCAGCGCGCAGATGAGAATTTTGCTGATTTTGCCGGAACCAAACCAGATGACCAGCAGCGGGGCAATGGCTACCGCCGGAATCGACTGCGAGGCTACAATATAGGGTCCGGTCAAGCGCTCCAGCAGTGGGCTTTTCGCCAGAAAGTAGCCCAAGATCGTGGCGGTCGATAGGCCCAAGGCCAACCCCCCCACAATTTCGACCAATGTGGTTTGGGTGTGATGCCAGAGGGTGCCGTCAACCGTAATTTCAACCAATTTATTCCATACGCTGAGCGGATCGGGCAGGATAAAGGTGGGGTAATTGCCGACTTTGACAATGAGCGCCCACAGGCTGATGAGTAAAACAATGCCGACCGGCAGCGCGATCAATTCCAGCCGGTTTTTTTGCCAGCGACTTTTTTGAACTCCAGGTCGACGTTCTAAGGGATGAACTTGTTGAGACGGTGCAATCTTAATAGTTTGTTGCATGTTTTTTCTCTATGTCTTCCGGTAAATTAACTCGTGCTAAAACAAAAAGCCCCGAATGTTGTCACAACACTCGGGGCAAAGCAACTTCAAAATTATCGACAACCGCGTGGATAGGCCGGCAGTAAGTAGATAGGCAAAAATAGACAAATCACCCGGCTTGCGTCGATCAAGACTGCTCCGGTGATATGTTCTATTTATCCCGTTTCTAACCGCCCTAAAAACAAAAATCCGAAGTACGTAGACGCACTTCGGAGCGGTTGCCTATAGAATCTAAACAGCAAGGGTATTCTAATGCATAACCTTCTCTCATCCGGACTATACCGTCGGCTTCAGATTTTCACTGAATCGGCGCTAACCGGTGGTCTATTGCTAAGTGACCGCATCAACTAAAGATGGGTTAGCGTTCGCGGGCTTGGCTGCCCTTCACAGCCTCACCGCCGGTCGGGAATTACCGTATTTAGCCAAATACAGCTCACCCTGCCCCGAAGGTACTCATATTCAATTATTAAGTCGATTATAGTTACTTACATAGAGTGTGTCAAATTAAACTTTCTTACAACCCACCTTCCTCAATAACAAAGGTTGCGGTGCCAACCACTTTGCCGTCGACTTCCAAGGTGACTTTATATGGGCCTGGCCGGAAGCCCCCGGTTGGCCCGTAGAATACCCAGGCTGTGCCGGTTTCGGAATAGCTGTTGGGCCAGACATCTTCGTAAATATCAAGCTGAGTATCGCCCCAAGTCCAGCGGTGGGCCCAGGGCGTGCCGGCTTCGATCTGACCGTAATCGAAGAATAAGTAGATCGGGTCGTTGTTGGGTGAAAAATGAGTGCCGACCTTTTCCGGCTCACTATCCGACGAAATGGCGTGGGCCAATCTTAAATTGGTGAACGGGCTGTTGGCCTCGATCACCGGTGGGCCGGGCGTGGGAATCGGCACGGGGGTTGACGTGACGGTTGGGGTAGCCGGCACAATGGTCGGCGTCGGCGACGATGCGCTGGGGGTTGCACTGGGTGTTAGCTGCACCAGAATAACCTGAGCCGACTCCGGCTGCGGTTGTGTGGCCGGCTGCGAGGTGCGATTATTCGACTCACCGGCGGCGGGCGGCAGCGCGGGCATCGCCTCTGTTATCTCGCTGGCGTTGGACTGCCAGGCGACCCAGGCTGACACGGTCACAAAACCGGCGGCCAGCAGGAACAAAATCAATAGGACCACCAATATGCCCCACAACCACGGCTGGCTAAAAATCGAGACCGGCGCTTGTTCAACGCCGGTGAGCTGGGGTTTAGCGGTTGATGATGTCCGCACCGGGGCCGATCCCTCCGTCGCCGCCGTCAAAGCCCGCGTAAATTCCGCGCCGGTGGTGTACCGTAGCTCTAACCCTTTCGAGAGCATCCGGCTGATGGCTTCACTCACAGGAATAGAGATGTCAGGGTTAACCGCATGCAGCAGGCGGGGCTGTTCGTAGGCTTGCGCATGCAGCACCGCCGCAACCTCCCCGGTAAACGGCGGCTGGCCGCTTAACATTTGATAGCATAACACCCCCAGTGAGTAGAGATCAGAATAGCGGCTTGGCCCCTGACCTTTCACCCGTTCTGGGGCCAGCGTTTCCGGCGAACCTATCGCGAACCCTTGTTTGACCAGGCTGGTGCCGACCATGGCCTGCGTTTGGCCGAAATCGGCCACGGTAACGTGATCATCCGGGCCGATGTAGACCCTTTTAGCCGACAGATCGCCATGCATGATCGATTTTTGATGGGCATAATCGAGGGCCGCCGCAATTTGACGGGCAATAGTCAGCATACGCTGCGGCAGTAGCGGACCTTCGTCCTCGATGATTTTTGACAGCGGCTGGGCATCGATAAACTCCCGGACGATATAGAGGGTGTTTTCTTCTTGATCGACCTCATGCGTGCGGACAATATTGGGATGCTCTAGCTTTAGCGTCTGGCGGGTGATATCCTTGAAACGCTGGACGAAAAACTCATCGAACATAAACTGCGGGGCAACGACCTTAATAGCCACGGTTTTGCCGTCGGCTTTACGATGCCCCTGATAGGCAATTGTCAAATCGCCTCGACCTAACTCCTCGTCGAGAACGTAATTTTCTAGTTCAGAGGTTACAGAAACCATCAATATTTCCATTCCTTCCAAAAGGTCTTGACCGTGTCTATCCTTAGGGGTTACATAGAATAGCTAAACGGCTATACCTGAGTCATTAAATCTCGGAGGGCCGGTACACCGGCCAGTGCCGTGGCCTGCTGCACCGCATCGACCACAGCCTGGGCTACCGCCTCGGCGGCGAAAGCCCCGATCAGATTCACATCGCCCGGCTGTCCCTGGCCGGTCGATAAAGCAAAAAGCGTGTCCCCGTCAAACATAGTATGGGCCGGTCTAACCGTACGCGCCAACCCGTTATGGGCCATTTGAGCCACTTTGTTGGCCGTTTCTTTCGTCAATGAGGCATTGGTGGCGACGAGGCCAATCACGGTGTTCCCAGGTCTGATAAAAGCTCCCGTTGTTTGTTTCATCACCTGCATGGTATCGGCAAAGCCCCCGTCTGGCAATTTTCGCGCTCCGGCTAAAATTTGCCCCGATTGGGGATCGATGACATCGCCAAAACAGTTAACGGCAATGAGGGCGCCTACAAAAAGGTCGGGCCTCACTTCGATCACACATGTGCCGATTCCCCCCTTCATCGCCGCCTGCGGTCCAAGGATCTTCCCCACCGTGGCCCCGGTTCCGGCGCCAATAGAGCCGGCTTGCGGACCTGCCGGTTCGCTAACAGCATTTTCACAGGCCGCGTAGCCCATCGCCGCATCAGGCCGAATATCGCTCCGGCCGACAACGAGGTCGAACAATACTGCGCCTGGGACAATCGGGACACGGGCGACTTGAACGTCGAGGCCGAATTGATGCTCTTCCAGCCAGCGCATCACCCCATCGGCGGCGGCCAAGCCGTAGGCGCTGCCGCCGGCTAATAAAACCGCATTCACCTTTTCAACCAGATGCATCGGCTGGAGCAGGCTTATTTCTCGCGTACCCGGCGCGCCGCCGCGCTGGTCGACGCCGCAAATGGCCCCGGCGGTGGTCAAAACGACCGTACAACCTGTGGCGGCGGCTAAATCTTGCGCATGCCCCACTTGAATACCAGGAATTTGGTTAAAAAGTGTCATAAATACCTTAAGATTATACGCTGGTGGTTGAAAATTCCTTTGATCAATTTCCGGAATTTTCCGTAGTTGGGTAATTTTAGGAAGTTGAACACCGCTATATTTTTTTGATGACTTGCCATACCTGCGGCTATAATGTTAACATGACAGCTATAAATTTTTGGGTAGATCGGAGTATACGTTGGCCAATTTAATCCTGATCTTAGGCGGGGCTCGCAGCGGAAAAAGTAGTTACGCCGAAAAGTTAGCCGCCGAAATGGGCCAGGGCGTCCTATACATCGCCACCGCCGAAGCCCGAGACGAAGAGATGGCGGTTCGGATTGCCATTCATCGTCAAACCCGCCCGGGGCATTGGCAAACCCTGGAGGCCTCCAATGAAATTGGCCGCGCCTTACTGGCATTGGAGGCAAAGCCCCAGGTCATGTTGCTGGATTGTATGACGCTCCTGGTTTCCAACATCCTGTTAGCTCAGGAATCCGAGCCGGAAGCGGCCATCGAGGCGGTGGTACAAACAGAAATCGAGGCGCTGATTGCGGCCCAAACGCAGCTTGACATCCCCCTCATTATCGTATCTAATGAAGTAGGGTTGGGACTCGTCCCGCCATATCCGTTGGGACGAGTTTATCGTGACATCTTGGGAAGAGCAAATCAGCGTTTAGCTGCTGAAGCTAACAAAGTCATATTCATGGTTGCCGGTTTGCCGATGACTGTAAAAGAGGAAGGTTGACACGTTCATGCTATCAATAAATTTGGCCCAACAGTTAAAAGGATCTGGCTTAGAATGGCAGCTCCAAAAGAACGATTTTTTCCATATCCCCGACCGGGGCTTCGATGATACCGTGTTTGTGGTCACGGATATGACTGTTCTGGTTGAGGAATTGCACGGTAATTTAGCCATTACCTTTCACGGGATTGTCGAATGGGCGTTGGACCATGTGTGGGTTACCGAATTGGTCTGGCTGCCCAGCGAGAGCCAACTGCGGGAGGAATTAGAAAAACATCTGGTGGGTGAGGCCGAACCTTCGTTGGTTTTGATCAGCACCGCCGACGGCTACCGCTGCGAAATTCGGTTCAAAGGGGAGTTTTTGGCCTTTGAAGCCTTCGGCGTGAGCGATGTTTACGCGATGGCGTTGCTGTACGTTATAAAGAACAAGTGAGCTTAAGGCGACAAAATGACGTGGAGTTCACCCGGCCCGTGAACGCCCATCGTCAGGGTCATCTCGATATCGCCGGTGCGGCTGGGGCCGGCGATAAAGACCAGGTTGCTGCCATCTGAGGTGGCTTTAGGGTGGGCCGCCAGAAAAGCCGGCAGCGATGGATAAAGTTTCTGCTGCGGCACAATAGCAATGTGAACCGGCGGCAGCAGCGACGCCAACCGTCCCCGACCCGGCCCGCTGATCAAGGCAATCGCGCCCGTATCGGCTAGAGCGCCGTGAGCGCCGGTCAGGCCCACTTCGATTTTGCCCAACGCGGCCAGCTTGGCTCTGCGGTCGGCTGGGGTCATCGGGAGTTCATGCGCCACAAATTCAATCCCCGCTGTGGTTAACGCCGCCACGAGTTGACTCGGTGCTAACGAGTCGCTTCCCCAACTCAGAAGTTGTTTGGTCCCGTGCTTTTGTAAAATCTGCTGCACAATCTCCGTAATAGCCTGCTCCGTTTCTACTGTATAGACCTGTCCTGAGAGGGTGTTTAACTCCTGTGTGAAGCGATCCACCAGATCGGACGGGGGCGTATCCGCCGCGAACGTATAGCCCCGGAATGAGCCGGGATGGTTTGGATCGGCCTGAGGCAGTTCGGCCTGGGGTAATCGACTCCGAAGGCGATTTAGAAACGCGTCGCGTTGACTCATCACTCTTTCTCCTCGCGCCAGCGCTGGCTGAACGATTTTTTGGCCGGAGCAGGGAAATCGCGATGGTCGGTCCAGCCTGATAAAGGGCCGGGGAGTTTTTTGAGCCAGCCGTTATCGGCGATTTTTTGGCTAAGCCAGCTTGTTAATTGGCTGCCAGAATGGTACAAACCGGGCCGGACAACTGTCTGGCGATATAGCCCCAAGCCCCACTTAAGCCAGCCGGGATTTAACTCTGCCTCGGCTGCTTCAGCCCGTAATTTGAGCAGCATGCGTGGAATATTAATTCGTACCGGGCAAACCTCGCGGCATGCACCACAGAGCGTGCTGGCCTGAGGCAACTCGTGCCACGGATCGAGGCCGTACAAACCGGGCGTCACCACCGAGCCAACCGGTCCCGCGTAAACACTGTTATAGGCATGCCCGCCGATTTGCTGGTAGACCGGGCAGGCGTTCAGGCAGGCGCCACAGCGAATGCAGTACAAAATTTCAGCCAGTTCGCTGCCCAGAATCCGGCTACGGCCGTTGTCGATGATAACCACATGGAGTTCATCAGGCCCATCCGGTTCGGCCGGCCGGCCGGCAGCAGTTCGACGAGGGCCGGTGATGATATTGGTATAAACACTGGTTTTTTGTCCAGTGGCGCTGCGAGCCAAAATTTGCAGCATCACACCTAAATCTTCCATCGATGGTACCAGGCGCTCCATTCCCAGCAGGGCCACGTGTAAGCGGGGCGCGGTAGTCGTCAGCCGGCCGTTCCCTTCGTTAGTTACCAGGCAGAGGCTGCCGGTTTCGGCCACGGCAAAATTGACGCCGCTGATACCCATGTCGGCTTGTAGAAATTCGCTGCGCAGGACACGCCGGGCCAAAGCCGTCATGTGAGGGACATCGGCTAAATCTTCGTCGGTGGCTTGCAGTTTGCGGCGAAATAGATCGGCCACGTCCTGCCGGGTTTTGTGGATAACCGGCGCAATGATGTGCGAGGGTTTTTCCTCAGCCAACTGAGCGATGTACTCGCCTAAATCGGTCTCGACCACCTTCATGCCGTTGGCTTCGAGGGTCTGGTTCAGGTGCAATTCTTCGCTCACCATCGATTTTGACTTTACCACATTTTTAACATTGCGGCTGAGAGCCAATTCCGCCACGATTTGGTTGGCCTCAGTGGCCGTTTCGGCCCAGTGAACTTGACCGCCCACTCGTTCAACTGAGTCGGCAAATTGAGCTAGATACCGGTCCAAGTGAGCGATGGTGTGCGCTCGAATCCGGCGAGCGTGATCGCGTAGCGCCTCGGCCTCGGGTAGGGCGGCCAGGGCTTTCTGGCGACCGGTGGTAAAGCGGGTGGTCGAAATATCCA
>JAGRCC010000627.1 GCA_020433785.1 Anaerolineae bacterium | reverse complement strand
CCTTGCAGCTTGATGTTCTTGTAGATGATCGGACTTTCAAAGTAGAGCCCTGGATGGACAATGATCAGGTCGCCGTTGTTAGCGGCATCAATGGCCGCTTGAATAGTCGAATAGGTCTGGCCCGCGCCAACGTGCTTGATAGGCGGGTTGTAGGGGGGGCCGCCGCCTTGGCCGGTTACGTGGAAGGTGATACCCGACTGGCTGGTGTTCTCGGCGCTGTCGGTCACCAGCAACTGCTGAGCGCCTCGCGGTTGGCTATTCGGGATAGATACGGTTATAGCGGTATCAGACCAGCTAATGATGTTCTGGTTGGTAATACCCAGCGCCACCGAACCCGTGGTAGCACCAAATCCACTACCGTAGATATTGAAGGTCGTTCCTCGCGGCCCGGCCACGGTGTCCACCGACTGCACGTCGGGGCCGGCCGCGGTACAGACGGGCGGATTGTCGAAACCAAAGCCGGTAATGGGGGTTAAGGCCACATCGGCGTAGGTCGTCTTCCCGGTCCAGACATCCAGGGAAACCGTCAGGGTAGCGTAGGCCGGGTTCCAGTTAGATAGTGGATGCTGCGGGTCCTGGCCAGGGTAGTTGCCCACGACCAGGTAAATCGCTGGGCAGATACCGCCTGGCGTGGGGCACAGCCGGGTGTAGCCGGAGGGCAGCAGTACCTCAAAGAACCCGTCCGCGTCGGTGTTGACCACGGTGATCTCATTGCCCTGGAAGTCCAAGATACCGACCGGCGTAAACGGCACGCCCTTCTTACCCTGGAACATGACCGAGTTGGGATCGAACTGAACATTCAGATCGTCGAACAGGGTGCCCCGGATAAAGCCGGGAACCGGCACCTCGGTCGTGCCAGTGAAGTCGGCGTTGTCACTGTCATCAAAGTCGGTCATAACGTAAAACTCGGCCGGCGGGTTGGTTCCGTCGATAACCCGTACAAACTTGCTGTCGCACAACGGCGTCGGTGTGCCATCGGCCGGGTTGCGCGGATCGTTAACTATGTGCAGTGGTCCGGCGCAGGCGGGCGGCGGTACTTGCGGAATAAAGTCATCGCCTTGATCGGTGTTCTGATCTTCTTCCTTGATGTGCCGGTAGCCGGGGGGAGCGATCATCTCAACAATGTAAGCGCCCTTCGGCGTATCTTCGAAGGCGTAGCCGCCATCAAACACTCCATCCTGAATCTGGCGCATGTTAAGGGGCACTTCCAGACATTTGGAATCATTTATCGTTCCATCCAGTAAATCGGAATAGACACAATCCGTAGGATGATTGTCAATGTAAGAGTCTGTCGCAACGGAGTCGACCAGGTCTCCCGAGTCGGGGTCCGTTCCTGTCGCGGTAGAAACTCTTTGGTATTCACCCGCGCCATAGGGGCAGCCGGGGCCAGCGACTGTACATGGGATCGGCTGCTGGTTAGCATCGAGGGCTGCCTCATAAAGGTTAATCGTCACATTGGGCACGCCCGGTTCGTAATCCTCAGCCGCGGCCAACCTGGGGTTAAACTCGTTGCGGGTGGCGGCATAGTGGACGATACCAGAGATACCACCGTTTTCGCCGGGTCCATACGGTGCCTTGCCGGTATCAATCCAGTGGTAGAAGCCGGCCAGCGTGATCTCGGCTTGCAGCAGCGAGGCCGCGCCAAATTCAGCCGGGCCGTTTTCCGGATTGTAAGGATAGCCGGTGGGGATAGGAGTCAGGCCATCGCCGGGGAATTCGGTGAAATAGCCGGCCGTGCTCATCTGCTTCAGGCGACCAAAGCCCACCTCCCAGATGAGGTAGTGACCGTAGGGGAAATGGGTCGGGAAATCATAGTAGCCATCAGCATCGGTAAAAGAGGCGTACTTAATCGATCCGTCATTGAAACGAATGTCAAGATCCTGATTGGGCAGTCCCTTTTCACAGGTATCGGCATTGTAAGGATCAATTCCACCGCCGGCATCATAGCAGTCACGGATACCATTTCCAGCACCGCCAGAAAAAACGTGACCATCTTTGGCAATGCCGTCATCGATATAGGTGTAGCCTTGGATCTGGCCAAACCAACGCGGCGTGAGCAGATCACCCATAAGCACTTCCGTATCACCAGGGTTGACCTGAACAGTAGCGAAAGAGATGATATAAAGCTGCGGTTCATCCCAGTAAACCAGTTGGTACGTACCGGGAGGTACATTGGGGATTTCGAAGGTGCCATCAGAGTTGCCACGGCCGGTGTAAACCTGTTCGTCATTACCGCTCAGGTTGTTAAGGGCGACATAGGGTCTATCAACTGCCTTACCCGGCTCGACCTGGAACTCGCCCCCAACCTCGGAGGCTTCGCGTACGCGCCCGATGATCGTGGCGGTGCCGGCCGTATCATTGGTCGGGCAGTCATCCGAGGCGCTGCCGAAGCGGCACTCGTGGACGAAACCAATTGCGACTGCCGGCCCAAGCACGCCCGCCTCGGTGATAAAGCCTTTATTGCCTTCTTCGACCCAGGCGTCAACGGTGTGGGTACCTTCAATGGTGCTGGTCTGAATCCATCCTTGTCCATCCGGCGGAACGACGAAGACGCCGTACTTACCTGGACCCAGGTTGGGGACGGTGACCTCGCCGTTGGCATCGGTCAGGCACTGGCCACCGGTGCCGGAGATGGGATTCCCATTTCCATCGTACTCGGTGCAGATCGGGTTGCCGTAAAAGTCCACCGAGACTTCGCCGGTGCCGTCCTCAAGCAATACGGAAAAGCCTACCAGGCCCTCCTCCTGCGGAATATCCTGGGCCCCATTGACCATGAGGTTATCATGGTGGACTACGACATTGATTGAAGCCAGGGGCAGCGGGCCGGACACCAGGCCCACATCGACGGTGCCGTCATCAGGAACCGAGAAGTGCTTGCCGCTCATCTTGTAACCGCCCGGCGTTGGTGGGAAAGGTCCACCGATGACGGAGACCAAATATTTGCCCTCCGGCAGGCAGATGGTGGCGGAGGTATCATCACCAACAGCCATGACTGGACTGTAGCTGCGGGGACTATTGAGCGATGGGGGATCTCCCTCATCGGCCTGGTAGGCGACATCTTCGTTGACGATAAATCGGAAACCGGGGTCATTTGACAGGTCAGCAGTGGTATCGCGGTCGAAAGCCCCGATCGTGACGGCACTTTCGTCAGAGTCGCACGGGAGTGTCCACTCGCCTGATGCCGGTCCTGCGGCCGTAACAAAATTCGCTTGCGGTGCAACTTCAGCGGCTGGTTCGGAGACAATGGGTTCCGCGGTTGGTTCTGTGGCAGGGAGAATAATCGGTTCCGAGGTGGGTTCCGCGGTCGCTTCTTCAGTAGGTGCGGGGATAGGTTCCGATGTCGCTTCCGATGTCGCTTCCGAGGTGGGTTCCTGGGTGGGTTCTGAGGTCGGTGCGGTGGTCGCTTCCGTTGTGGGGGCGGCTGTCGGCTCCTCGGTAGGGGATGTGGTGGGTTCTATCGTTGGTTCGGCTGGGGGTTCCGCGGTGGGAGCGTCAGCCGGTTGATCCGTAGGTTCAGCCGTGGGGTTTTCAGCAGGTTGGGTGGTGGGTTCGGCTGTGGGTTCTTGGGCAGGTTGAATGATAGGTTCGGCCGTGGGTTCCTGGGCCAAGGCCGAGATCGGCCTAAAGATTGCAGTTGGCGGTCCAGAGGCCAATAGCAGTAGGATTAATGCCAAAACGAGGCGATTCAACCCATTTCGCCTCCGGCGTGTCCCTTTATATTTGGGACGTATTTGTAAGATCATCCTTAATCCCTCCTTTTATGACAACAGGTCAAAAGTTGAGTTAAATTGATAATAGGTACTGTTCTTGGCTCACAAATCGGTTTATTCGGTACCTCCTTTGGTATGGCTAATTTGTAGGTATAGACGGATTATCCCAAACATATTTCTGCGACCAATAGAAAAGGAGAATCAGTAGTGTGCACCGATACTCTTCGACGTGATCTGTGCTGTATCTTTCGACAAGGCTCTCGACAAACTCAGGCGAGCCTCAGGTCACAGTACAAACCTAATCAATCGCGATGCGGTGATCTACTGATAATCATTCTTTTGAGTTTTTTAAAGGTTCCAAGAATTAAACGAGAGTGGTGGCAATGTAGATGTACTACGCCAGCAATGTTGAATTTATTGTATGAGAGTCAACAAGCAGGGTCTATAGTCTTCACCCGGTTCAATGAACTATAAAATGACTATCATTCCGATAACCGGGTGGGTAAATGGACTAGTACTTTGGCCTATGATTTCTGGGGGGACTAGTAATTTGTGACAAAAAACTCAATGGTCGAGAGGCTCGCTTTTAAGCAGATACAGCATTATTTGAGGATAAGGGGAAGGTAAAGTTTTTGACTTGTACCAGGTCGATGACCATATCGATCAAACAAAGGCAGCCTGGCCATAAAAGCCGGCGGGTTGCCGATGGGATCGAGAAGTTGGGCGGTACAAATGAGTTGAGGGTCATCAGCCAGAATGCGGCCCGAACCTTGTTCTAGGATGCCGGTATTCATGATGGTATCTTCGCGAAATACCGCGGTATTCTGGGTGCTGAACGTCCAGGTTCGATTCGTAACAATGGTCGCGGTTTGGGTATAAGGCACCACCGCTCCCACCGAAAAGAATTGGATTTCAGCCTGAATATCGGTCGAACCGAAATTGGTGCAGTGGACAGTGGTGGCAATTTGCCGGGTAGCGGCGGTGGGATGATTGGCCGCCCCGGTAAACATATATTGAACCGTCAAGCCGGCCGACGGCGGATCGGCCAGCCCTAACTCGCCGATTAAGCCCTCGCCATCGGCGCCGCTCAGTGGTTCTTGAGCGTTGGCTATGATCGGTAGCAGAAAAGACAGCAACAAGACGAAAGTGACCAGACTTACAGCCATTTTTTTACAGGGTCTCCAGGGGCGTTTCTGCAAGCTAGTTGTAACCATCACGGCTTGAACATTTCTAACTCAGAAATAAAGTCGGGCGGGTTGCCGATGGGGTCGAGAAGTTGAGCGGTACAAATAAGTTGAGGGTCATCAGCCAAAATGCGGCCTGAACCTTGTTCCAAAACGCCAGTATTCAAGATAGTATCTTCGCGAAATATCGCGGTATTCTGGGTGCTGAATGTCCAGGTCCGATTAGAATTGATGGTGACCGTATCGCCGTAGGATGACGCGCCCCCGACCGAAAATAACTGTATTTCTGCTTGAATATGACTCGAACCAAAGTTGGTGCAGTGGACCGTAGTAGCAATTTGCCGGGTGGCGGTTGTAGGATGATTGGCCACTCCGGTAAACATATATTGAACCGTCAAACCAGCCGACGGCGGATCGGCCAGCCCTAACTCACCGATGACGCCCTCGCCATCGGCGCCGCTCAGCGGTTCTTGAGCGTAGGCCGCCAAGGCCAACATCAAGGTGGTGAGCAATAATAGGGTTAGCAACAAGGTTATAGCAAACTGTTTTTTCATCCTACATAATCTCCATTATCGAGTTATCAAGAGGAGTAATTTACTTTTCATGAAAAACATGCATGAGATCGGAGACTTGATCGAACACGACTGTGTACTTGTGGTATATGTAAACTAAGTTTTTATTAGCATTGACAACGATCAAAAGGAATTCGGGATGCTTTCTCAGTTTGACCAAAAGTCGATTGGCGCTGGTAAGATAAGTGGTTTCATCCAAAACAACAATCTCCGGTTGGAGGCATTGAATTTTGCTGATGAGGTCTTCTTCGTTATGGGGCGAAATGCCGATCACCTCAAGCCCGTTCTCCTGGAGCAGCAGGCTTTCAACGCTGGCCCCCATCAGCAAATCATTTTCAACAACGAGTACGCGCCGTTTGATCTTAGATTGAATTCGCTTAGGCATCATGTTCCTTATGTTTATTGACCTAATACTAATGTTGGCCAGAACAGAAAGCAGTACGCCAAAGACGAAAGGAAAAGCGAGGCTATACACTGCGATCTCGCTCCAAAAACTAAAGTTGACAGTGCTAGAATTGGTAGTGCGATGTTCATAAAGCTCGAATCCCATAATGGCCAGGGACACCCACCCAATTATCAGCCACCGCGAATACAGCAGTATCCTGGCAAATTTGAAAATCATAATCATATTTACCCCATCTGATCATACTTGACGAGATGATGCCAACTGTAAACGACGGCCGGTCGGGTCACTGGCTAGGCAAATCTCTAATAAATAAGATGGGTTTATGACTGATTTGTTAAAAGGACCGATTATTCGAGATAAGCCCCGATGGTAGATAAGGTGCTATAAATATAATCATAGCAAATTTATTGGGTAACGCTTATAGCTAAAGGTCGGGTCTGAAGAACCAAAAAAGGGACTATCTTTAAGTTCGTCCCCTAGTAGGGGCCTAGTACTTTTTATCGATCTTACTAGCCCACTTTAGCCATCTGGATTAAGAATTGAAACATGGTATTGTCCAACATAACGATTTCTTTAGCTTAATATGAATTTAGTGGGGGAACCCGCTATGCGCTCAACCTTCAGTAAAGGTTGAGGTTCGAATTAGTCGGTTTGATAAAATGGTGATAGAACGACTTCTTTGTTTGGAAAAGATGGGGATTTTGTGGAGGATAAATTTATTAGCAATTAGGAGAACTTCCAAGCTGCCGGCGGGCAAATTCAGCGGCCTCGCGCCGATTTCTGAGGCTAAGCTTATTCAAAATGTTGCTGACGTGGTTTTTGACTGTATTTTCAGCGATAATCAAGCGACCGGCTATCTCGCGATTGCTG
>JAGRCC010000626.1 GCA_020433785.1 Anaerolineae bacterium | reverse complement strand
ATCGAGGTCACGGAGTAGGCGATGACCAGGCCCCGATAAGTCCCGATTAGATTCGCCTGCACGGCCAGGATAAACAGCGGCACCATCAACATCGCGGCCGGAATCATCTGCGTAGCCAGCAGGAAAATGAGACCGAACCTGCGGCCCGGAAAACGGGAGCGAGAGAAGGCATACGCCGACGTGGAAGCCAGGATAACGCCGATAACCGCCGTAGCCGCGGTAATGGCCAAGCTGTTCCAGACCCACAGTAGAAAGTCGGTGTCGGTCAAGACTTTGATGTAGTTCTCAAAGCTGGCGTCTTCCGGAATAATGGCCAGTGACGTTGAGAGAAGCCGGTCGCCGGGTCGCAAAGAAATGGTCAGCACCCGTAAGACCGGATAAATGGCAATGATCGAGGCCAGAATGAGAGTCAGGTGGATCATTAGCAACTTGAAAGGGCTGTCGCCGCGTTGGGCGTAGAAAAAGCGAGACAGGGCGCTATCTGGCTTTTTGTCGATTGTAACTTGGGTTGACGTTTGAGGGCTGCTGGTGCTACTCATACGTTGACCTCCTTTAAGGTGCCGGTGACCCGGATATAGAACACTGAATAACTTAGTAGGACAATGAAGATAACGAAAGCAAAGGCAGCGGCAAAGCCGTAGCGATTATATTGAAATGCCGCCCGGAATAGCGCTGTGACCAGAATATCACTTGTCTCCAACTCATTTTGGTTGATAAAGAAGGGAACATTGAAGTTGTTGAAGGTCCAGATTGTACTCAGAATAATGGCCGGAGTCATCACCGGTTGTAGCAGCGGTAAGGTAATATTCTTGAACTGTTGAAAGCCGTTGGCCCCATCCATTTCGGCGGCTTCGTAATATTCGCCGGAGATGCTTTGTAATCCCCCCAGCAAAATGACCATCATAAAGGGAATCCCCAACCAAATATTGACAATACACATCGCCACAAAATTCCAACCCGGTTCGGTCAGCCATTGAATGGGCGGGATGCCGACCTTACCCAACATGAGATTGACAAAGCCAAATTCATAGTTGAATTCGCCCCGCCAGGCCAGCGCAGCGATAACTTGGGGAATAGCCCACGGCAAAATGATAAAAGTTCGATAGACTCCTTTACCCCGCATTGGCCGGTTAAGCAGCAAAGCCAAAGCCATGCCGAAACCCACACTAAAAACCACGTTAATCACAGTCCAAAGTACGGTTCTAAAAAATACAGGAAAAAAGAACGCCTGCTTTAGCACCGGCAGTCGAAAAACGTCGGCATAATTTTTGATCAGACAGTCAGTCACCCATGAATTGACTATCTCCGGGTTTTCCCGGCAGACCACCCAGGTATATTGGGCTTTATCGCCAAAATTGCGGAGGCTCATATTGGTAAAGGACAGATTGAACTCCCACAGCAGGGGATAAACAATCAGCACCGCCAATCCCACTATGGCCGGCCCTAACAACATCACCGGCAGCGTGTGCCGACTCTTTAATAATTTCCCAAAAACCCCGTAGAGAATGAGTTCCAGGATAACCGTTCCAATTAAGATATAGAACACCGTGGAACCGACTTCGCTCAAACTACGGATGATAACATCCATACCAAAGCTCTGCATAACTTAACCCACCCTTTTTTTAACAGCTACATTGCTCTAAAAACAAGCTTAAGTTCGAGAGTTACCCATTTCCGGCAGCAGATAACCGCAGACTTCTTTTTTTCAACAGCTGCGTGTTCCGTAATACAACTAGAACACGCAGCTGGTACTGACTGGATTCTTAACTTACTCCAGAGTTTTGATGCAATTGACCGCTGCGTCCTGCATCGCTTTGGCGGCGTCTTCGGCTGACTTCCGATCGGCCAAAACAGCCTGCATTTCGGGTTTCATGGCATCCCAGTTGCAGCGCATCTCCAATACAGCCGGCATACCGGTGCCAACTTGCAGTTGGTCAATCACCCCGGCCAACTGAGGGTCTTCGCTGATAGAAGGGTCATCCAGGGCTTCTTGCAAGCCCGGCAGCCGTTTAATATCGGCCACCTGCTGGAGTTGGGTCTCTTTACTGGTGGCATGATCGATAAAGGCCTTGATCGCCTCCAATTTAGCGCCTTCCACGGCGGCGGGAATCATAAAATAGTTACCCGACGTAAACGGCTTGGGCCATTCACCGGTAGCCGATACCTCGGGAATACGGGCCACCCCTAGTTTGTCGCCTAAGGCTTCAACATAAGGCGCCAAGACCCAGTCACCGTTGATAATCATGGCGGCCTTACTTTCCTTAAACAGCGTATCGGCGGTATCGTAGTCGCTCTCTAAGGGAATGATTTGGTCGGTGAATTTAATCTCGTGCAAAAAGTTGAGGGTATCGACCATTTCGGGCGTATCCAGGGTCGGCGTGACCCCATCTTCGGCAAAAACCTGGCCGCCAAAACCGCCCAGCCAGGGGACCAGCCAGAAAGCTTCCGTTTGATTGAACACCAGGGGGGTGACATCACCACTCAGTTCCTTACCTTTGGCGATGAGCTCGTCGGTGTTGGCCGGTGGTTCCGCAATTAAATCCTTGTTGTAGTACAACATCAGGTGGTTACCGCTAGAAACGGGAACACCCCAGGTTTCGCCATCCAATTTGACGGCTTCCACCGCAGCGGGGACATATTTATCCATCTCAAACAGATCATCGACGGGCTGAATCAAGCCGGCTACCGTAAAGGGGCCAGCGTGATCGTTAACCGTCCACAGCAAATCCGGCGAGCTGCCGGCCAGAGCTGACGTTTGGAAATCTTCACGCAGTTCCTCGACGTTCCCTTTCTTGACGACTTCAACTTTCACATTGGGGTTGGCCGCCATAAACTCATCAGCCACACTGTTAACAAATTGCAAACTGCCGTCACCTTCGCCCTCTTTGGTCCACATGGTAATGGTCACCGGTTCGCCAGACTCGCCCGACTCGGCGGGGGCAGCGGCCTGGCCGCTATCGGCGGGAGCTTGCGCTGGTGGAGCGTCGCTGCTCCCGCCGCCGCAGGCCGCCATCACCATAAGAGACAATAACAAGGTAAACAAACTTATCAACTTTGATTTCATTTATTATCCTCCTCCAAATAAACGATCACTAAATTAATATGAACTTGTTTTTAATGGATAGGTGTTGAGTTTATTGAGCAAGCGGTAAGAACTCAATAAATTTGATGGGGTATCACCTCCTCGTGATTACGCTAGCGGAAAAGATGCTGACCGATGACCGGATAGAAAGATAATAGTGGAACAATCGATAGAGGGCCGGTCACTGCCCAGACTCAGGTTGTGGAATGAATACTATGTGGTTTTTGACGACAACGAGCAATTTGCGCCACAAGCCCAGATCAACC
>JAGRCC010000625.1 GCA_020433785.1 Anaerolineae bacterium | reverse complement strand
GACATCGTGCTCGACTTAGAAGAGAACGACACCTGGCACAACCGTCTCTTCTTCGAGGCGCTGGTCGAGGCGGAAGCCCCGCGCCTGACTGACGACTTCAAAGATCAACTCTTTACCGTGACCGAAGGGCATCCCCTGTTCACCGTTGAACTGCTGCGCTATCTGCAAAACGAGCATTATCTGGTGCGGGATGAACAGGGCGCGTGGCTGCATGAGAAGCAGATCCGTTTTGACAGCCTGCCTTCGCGGATCGATGCGGTGATTAGCCAGCGCATTAGCCGGCTCGATCCGCAGCTGCAAGAGATACTGCGCGTGGCCGCCGTCGAGGGCGAACGGTTTACGGCGCAGGTTGTGGCCAAAACGCTGAACATCGATGAGCGGTCGCTGTTGCGCCACCTCACCCACCTGGCCCAGCAGCATAAGCTTGTGCGGGAGTACAGCCACGAGCGCATCGAGCAGCACTATCTGAACCGCTATCAATTTCAGCACACACTATTTCCCCAGTATCTCTATGGCAGCTTGGGCGATGGTGAGCGCCGCCTGCTGCACCACACCGTCGCCCAACATATCGAGAGCCTGGCAGGCCATCAGGCCGACCGATTTGCCATGACCCTGGCCTACCACTACGGCGAGGCCGACGATGCCGCCAAGACGGCGACGTATCACGAGATAGCCGGCGATCAATCGCGTCAAGCCAGCGCCCTACCCGAGGCGGTCCGTCACTATGACATGGCCCTGGCTGTCTGGCCGGCGGATGATCCGGCCGGTCGGGCGGCTGTCCTCTGCAAGCAGGCTGACTGTATGCGCACGCTCGGCCAGCAGGCCAATGCGCTCAGGCTGTTGGAAGAAGCCTTCACCCTGTTCACCGCAATCGGCAACACGATACGCGCCGGGGATATTCTGCGTCGGAGCGGGCGTCTTTACTGGGAGCTTGGGGAAAGCAGTACCGGGGAAACCTATTACTATCGCGCTCTGGACTTGTTGGAAAGCTGTCCGGAAAGTGTGGAGCTGGCCGAAGCCATAAGCGCCATCGGGCGCATGCATATGCTGGCTTCGGACAATGAACAGGCCGTCAGTTGGTGCCGGCGAGCGACGGCGCTGGCCGAGCGCCTGGGGGCAGAGCCGGTGGTTATCCACGCCAATAATGCCCTGGGGCCGGCGTTGGTGGGCTTAAATCAAGTCGAGCCGGGGCTGACGCTGCTGCGGCAAAACATCGAGCGCGCCCGCACGCTCAAACTGCATTATGAGGTCTGCTGCGGTTACATCAACCTGGATGGCATGCTCAAGCTGGTCGGGCAGAATGAGGCGCGTCCGGAACTGTTGGATGCTTTTCTCGACTATGCGCGCGAGGTTCACGCTGTCCATTACGTCTCCTGTGCCCTTATCCAATTAAGCGAAGCAGCCTGGTTTACAGGGCGCTGGCGAACGGCCTTGCACTATTACCAGGAAATTGAGGCGTGGGGTCGAGAATACCCGCTGGCTCCGGTGGGTAAAATTTGGGTTGATACCTTAAGCGGTATGATCTACAACGATCTCAACCAGCCCCAACGGGCTTACGACATATTAATGGAAGAGCTTGAGCGCGTCCGGAATATCGATGAGATGCTGATCACGTTGCCGCTGCTGGGCCAGATGGCGCGGGCGACGGCGGCCCTGGGGCGTTCGGCGGAAACGCTCAGTTTGATTAGGGAGATGGTCGCGCTTTTTGACCGCACGCCCGCCGCCGAAGGCACCGAGCTGCTTCTTATCGTTCATCACTGGCTGCTTGAGCAACCTGTCGCTGAGGCCCAAGCGCTGGCGGCAAAAATTCGAAGTTATCTTGAGCTTTTTGACCGGACGTTAGAGATCCCGCTAGCCACCACCATTTGGCGTGAGGCTCAGGGAACCGCCGCTTTACAAGAGCACGACATCGACAAAGCCATCACCTGTTTTCAACAAGCGGCTGCGGGTTGGGCGAGCTTGAAACGTCCATACAACCATCTGCGCACACTTAATTTTCTCAGGCAAACGTGGCAAGAAGCCGGTGATGTCGACCAGGCCCAGTCTATCTTTGCTCAATTGCTGGCCATTGGCGAAACGTTAGCCGAGCAGATTGAGAATATTGAATTCAAGACCTCTTTTTTGAAATCGCTACCTAAGAGGTGAAGTGAGCCGGGCCTTTTAACGGTAGATGTGTTCCTGAAAAACCTATTGGGGGTAGGTATAACTTGCCAGAGGTGGTGTTAGTCTAGACCACCTCTGGCTGGAACAGCCCTAGAACCCTAAATCTTCCTTGAGCAAAATAACAGAAATACGACCGGCTTGAAACTCCTTATTAATCAAGAGGATCTTATTCAGGCTGCTGGGTCTACCGTAGACTTCGCGCAACCGGGCATCTTCCAGCGGGAATGAGTATTCGGCAATGCGGCGCAGTCCTTCCTCTACATCGCGAACGAGCTTTTTGGTGCTGACCACCCAGATAACGCGGCCTGCCCCATAGACGTAGCCACTCAATTGACTGCCACTGCCTGAAGCAATCAACACCTCGCCTTGTTCGGTGATGGCATGCACGCTCCCAACTACAATGTCGGGGCTAGCGCCCAATTTCCGCATCTCGTCGGTTTTGTTCTGTTGGTAAAGTTCGATGAACTTGGCCCGTATATTGTCAAAGCGTCCCGATTGCTCGATTTCGTCGGCGATGCCAAGATCATTCAGCGTCTGTGAAGAGGCTGTAAAGACCTCGGCTCCGTCCGGGATAAGATCGAGAACCAACCGTCGGGCCTCATCGCCATTGTTTGCCAGAGTAGCGTCCATGCCGTTGGCTTTAAGGGCCTGGATGGTGCGCTGAACTTGCTCGTCTGAAGCCAGTTGGGCGAAGTCCATATTGGGGGCTAGTACTTCATCGGGTATTGAGATTGTCATGCGTTAAATCCTTTCTAATTTACAAATATTGACTAAGCAACACGTGTCGTCTATATTTAATCGTATCTGTGTAGTTTGGTCAATAGACAATCTTTTGCGCCTGTTGGATAAGCAACAGACCAGGAAGATTGTCGGTAAAAAGGAGATCTTATGAGTCAGATCGATCCGCGGGTGATACGAACCCGTCGTTTATTGCTTGATGCCTTTGCCGATTTGCTAAGGGAAAAGGGTTTTCGAGCGATGAGTGTGCAAGACATCGCCACGCGCGCTACGGTGAATCGGGCGACGTTTTACGCGCATTTTGAAGACAAATATGCCCTGATGGAAAACTTTATTCGAACCGGTTTCCAGCAAAGGGTAGCCGAAAAATTAGCTCCGTCCTCTGCTTTTACGTTGGATAATCTGCGGTTGCTCATCGGTATTGTGTTGGAGTATCTGGTTGAAGTAGAAAGCAACCATTGCCGGGGCGCCAAGCAACACGCCGAGCCTTTATTTGAGACGATTATTCAAGACGAACTGTATCAAATCCTCTTGAGCTGGCTCAAACAGCCTTCGCCCGCAGACGTCCGTTGCTGGGCAGCCCGCGAAACAGCGGCTGTGGCCATGAGTTGGTCGATATTTGGGACAGGCTTACAGTGGAGTCAGAGCCGACGCAATACACCGGCTGAAGAGATGGCCGAGCAAATGGTGAGGCTGTTGACGCATGGTATCGTCCAGGCCATGGAAGTTGAGCCAGCTTAATCCCGTTTGGGTAGCAACTTTAATTCTCGCGCCTTGGCCGCCGCCTCGGTGCGATTTTTGACCTGAAGCTTGCTGTAAATCTGGCTGGCGTACCATTTGACCGAGCCCAAAGCCAGCACCAACTCGTCGCCAATCTCACGATTGGAGCGACCAGCGGCCATGAGTTGCAGCACTTCTAGCTCTCGTTCGGTGAGCGGATCGATCAGAGCGTGGTCGGGTGAAGGTGAAGGGGCAGGTATTGTAGCCTCCGCCGGGGAAGCGGATGGGTCTGCTATCAACGTTAACCCCTGGAGTACAAAAGCCACCGTTGCATCAAGATCACGGGTTTGGCCGCGCTGACGGGCGGCGGTCAGCGTCTCCGATGTGACATCGGCTTTGATGTCTTTGAGCAGGTGGGCAGCGCGATCTTTTGTCTCCTGATCGCTGGCGGCGTGAT
>JAGRCC010000624.1 GCA_020433785.1 Anaerolineae bacterium | reverse complement strand
CTTTGGTCTAAACTTATTAATGAAATCCGTTTGGTTGGGGTGATTAACGAGTTTAAGCCAAAAGTAACTATTGCAAAGGAGCAAAGAAATGACAACGGTTGGTCAAATTTTAAGAAATAAAGGGGATGAGACCTGGTCGATTACCTCTGAGGCGACGATCTACGATGCCTTACGGTTGATGGCCGATAAAAACATCGGGGCGGTGTTGGTGATGGATGGCGACAATCTGTCCGGTATTTTTTCAGAACGCGACTATGCCCGCAGTATCACCCTTAATAAATCGCCACACGAAGTCCGGGTTAAGGAGCTGATGAGCGCCAAAGTGGTGACCATCACCCGCGATAAAACCATCGAGAACTGTATGGAACTGATGACCAACCAACGCATTCGCCACTTACCGGTGCTGGACCAAAAGCGAGTCATCGGCGTGATTAGCATTGGCGATGTGGTTAAATCGATCATCTCTAAGCAGCAGCACACCATCAAAGAGTTGGAAAATTACATTACCAGCGGCGTATCATAAAATCGACATATTTCTACTCAGACCAAACCTGACAGGTTTCCGAGATATGGTTGAAGTGAAGAATCTGTTTGATTGGAACAAAATGAAGTCAAGAATGCCGCTTCAAAACCTGTCAGGTCTTATATTTTTAAAAATAAAAAAAAACGGCTCCCAAACATTCTTTGGGAGCCGTTAGGCTGTGAAGGGTATTCAATTATCTAGTTGGTTGCTAGCATAGCCCAGTCCGGTACGGTGTTGAGGTCGATGCCCCAGATGAGTTGTAAGAAGAGCATCACGAACAGAGTAATCAGGACGATACCGACCAAGTTCAACCAGACCCCAACTTTGGACATTTGAGCGATAGTGACTTGACCACTACCGAAGACCACGGCGTTGGGCGGGGTGGCGACCGGGAGCATAAAGGCGTAAGACGTAGCCACACCGGCGGCGACCATCAGGCCGTAGGGATGTACGCCCATCGCTACAGCGATGGCGCCCATCGCCGGAATTAACAGCGTAGCCGTAGCGGTGTTCGAAGTAACCTCAGTCATAAAGATGGCGGCGGTGACAACCAGGAAGATGACAACGGCCAGAGCTAAACCGTTCAAGAGCGTGAATTGGCTGGTGAACCAGGTGTCTAAGCCAGTGGCGCTCACTGCGGCGGTCAAGGCTAACCCACCACCGAACAGAACGACCACGCCCCACGGAATTTTGACGGCGGTTTGCCAGTCGAGTAAGAATTTGCCTTCGCTGAAGTTGGACGGGATAAGGAACAGGGCAATGGCACACATCATCGCGATAGTGGTGTCAGAGATAAACGCGGTACTCATGAAGCCTCGGATAATCCAGGCGGCAGCCACAGCGCCGAAAGCTACCAGAACCAGTTTTTCTTCTTTGGTCATTGGGCCAAGCTTTTCGTATTCGCGATTAATCAATTCAGCCCCACCGGGGATTTTGTCGATTTCAGGCGGCAGCATGACTTTAACTAAGAGGAACCAGGTCAGACCCAGGAAGATAACAGTTAGCGGTACGCCGAAGGCCATCCATTGAGCAAAGCCGATGCTTTGACCGTACTGCTGTTCGATGATCCCGACCAAAACGGTGTTGGGAGGTGTCCCAATAATCGTGCCAACCCCACCGATCGAGGCCGCGTAAGCAATTCCTAACATTAAAGCGGTACCAAAGTTGAACGTTGATTTTTTGAGTTCAACGCCTTCGCTTTTAAGAACATCCAATACCTGGCTGATAACAGCCATCCCCACCGGCACCATCATCATGGCTGTGGCGGTGTTGCTGACCCACATCGACAAGAAGGCAGTAGCAATCATGAAACCCAGGATAACGCGCTCAGGACCGGTGCCGATCATTTTAATGGTAAACAGGGCAATGCGCTTGTGTAAGTTCCATTTTTCCATAGCCGCTGCTAAGAAGAAGCCGCCGATGAACAAATAAATCAAGTGATTAGCATAAGGTGTGGTTGAAGCGGCTGATTTCATTACGCCTAAGGCCGGGAACAGGGCAATGGGCAGCAGCGCGGTAGCAGGAATGGGTATGGCTTCCGTGATCCACCAAATCGCCATCAAAGCCATAACGGCTATAACACTAATCATTTCTTGAGTCATGCCCTCGGGTAGGGCAAACAATACCGGATACAATAAGATAGCCGCAAAGACTATCGGACCACCAAAAAAGCCAATACGTTTAGCTGTGTTCATGAGTATATCCCCCTTGTTATATAAATACTTCTGTGTAATTGATTACCTGTTTGATTGAAGCCTTGCGGTAGGCTTAACAACTATTGCAACAATAGCATACCAAATTAATCAGCAGCACACATCGACCTAAGGTCATAACTTTTTCAATAAAAATTCAGCGATTTTCCCTCATGATCTAAACCTCTAGTACTAGTACCATGCCATTTGAGGGGTATTTGGGGCCGTAAAACAAAAAAAGCTCCCATTTTGTTATGGGAGCCTTTAGGCGGTGAAGGGATATTTAGTTGGCTATTTAATTATTTATTCGGTTGGTTGGTTAAATGGTCGGTTGGTTAGTTGGTAGCTAGAGTGGCCCAGGCAGGCAGCGTGTTCAGGTCGATGCCCCACAGGAATTGCAGGATCAACATCACAAACAGGGTGATTATCGCCACACCGGCCAGGTTGAGCCACACCCCTACTCTCGACATTTGAGCGATGGACACATAGCCGCTGCCGAAGACCACGGCGTTGGGCGGCGTCGCCACCGGGAGCATAAAGGCGTAAGAAGTGGCCACACCGGCGGCAATCATCGGGCCGTAAGGGTGCACGCCCATTGCGATAGCCACGGTCCCCATCACCGGCACCAGCAGGGTAGCGGTAGCGGTGTTCGAGGTCACTTCAGTTAGGAAGATGGCGACTGTGGTCACAATCAGGATGACGACAATCAGGGTTAGGCCGTTCAGGAGTGTAAATTGGCCGGTTAACCACACATCCAGGCCGGTTTTACTGACCGCATCGGTCATCGCCAGGCCGCCACCAAACAGGACGACCACGCCCCACGGGATTTTAACGGCGGTTTGCCAGTCGAGTAAGAATTTGCCTTCACTGAAGTTAGACGGGATAAGGAACAGGGCAATCGCGCCGGTAATCGCAATGGTCGTGTCAGACACGAAGGGAGTGGTCATAAAGCCGCGCACAATCCAGGCCACCGCGACCGTCGCAAAGGTCAACAGTACTAGTTTTTCTTCTTTCGAAACCGGCCCTAATTTGGCAATTTCGCGATTGATCAACTCGGTGCCACCGGGAATGGCACTGATTTCAGGCGGCAGCATCACTTTGGTCAGCAGGAACCAGGTTAGCATCAGGAAAACGATTGACAGCGGCACGCCAAAGGCCATCCAACTGGCGAAACTAATGGTTTGGCCATACT
>JAGRCC010000048.1 GCA_020433785.1 Anaerolineae bacterium | reverse complement strand
TTTGATTGGAACCTGGCCCGCGAATGTGATGCCCGCATCACCGTCCACGTGGGGGTGGGGTCATTTGGCCAGCACGGCAAAGTGGCCGAAGTGGGCCAACTGGGGCTGTACGGGCCGGACACCACCTTCATCCACTGCACGACGCTGAATGATCAGGAAATTCAAATGATCGTTGACACCGGCGCGACCGTCTCGCTGGCCTGCGCGGTTGAAATGATGATGGGCCACGGCACACCCCCCACTCAAAAATTCCTGGACCGCGGCCTGCGCCCCAGCCTGAGCGTTGATGTTGAAACCAACGTCCCCAACGACTTCTTCACTCAAATGCGCGCGGCCATTTCCCTGCAACGTGTTTTAATCTACGAAAAAATGCTGGCTGGCGAAGAAAACCTGCCCCCCGTCCTCAATGCCAGCGACGTGTTGGGATTTGCCACCATCGAAGGGGCGCGGGCCAACGGCCTGGACCACAAGGTCGGCACGCTGACCCCGGGCAAAGAAGCCGACATTATTATGCTGGACACCACGCGGGCCAACATCTTCCCCATCAACGATCCCATCGGGGCTGTTGTCTGGGGCATGGACACCAGCAATGTCGACACGGTTTTTGTCGGCGGCAAGGCCCTTAAACGCCACGGTAAGCTGCTAGGTGTTGATCTGGATCGGATCCGAAAAATGGCCTATGACTCCCGCGACTACGTGGTCAAAGCATCCGGGTTTAAACTGCCGCCCATAAATAGGTAGGCGCTCCAGACGTAGGTTGGGTTGAGCCGGAAAAGGCCTCCTCCAGCCAGCATTGTTGGGTTGAGCCGGAAAATGTCTCCCAAACGCGTTGGGTTTCATTCTCGGTTGTGCCACCTAAATCTGTGGCGAAACCCAACATTTTGAGCAACGGGGTCCTCGATTTGATCCATTCAACCCAACCTACTGGACCAATCTTTAAGACAAAAAATAGCGAGCAAAACATGACACAACAAAATATCGGTTTTATCGGCCTGGGGCGCATGGGCATGCCGATGGCGCTCAACCTGATCCGGGCCGGCTATCCCGTCACGGTCTACAACCGCACCCCAGACAAAACCGCCCCCCTGGCCGAAGCTGGAGCAGCCGTGGCCGGCTCGTTGGGCCAGGTCGCTCAATCGACCGAGGTCATCATCACCATGCTGAGCGATTCGGCCGCATTGCAGGCCGTGGTTTTAGGGCCGGAGGGGTTACTCACCAGCCTGCAACCGGAGGCCGTCCTGATCGATATGAGTACGGTTGATCCCCAAGTATCGCGCCAGGTCGCGGCAGCGGTGCGGGGTCAGGGCGCATATATGCTCGATGCCCCGGTATCCGGCAGCACCGCGCTGGCCGAAGCGGGCACGCTGAGCATCATGGTCGGCGGCGATGAGGTCGTTCACCAACGCGTCCGCGATGTCCTGCTGGCTATGGGCAGCCGAACCACCCACGTGGGGCCCAATGGTGCGGCCGCGGCCATGAAACTGGCCGTCAATATTGTCATTGGGGTGACCATGCAGGTGCTGGCCGAAAGCGTGGTGCTGGCCGAACAATCGGGTATCGCCCGCGAGACGGCCATCGAAGTTTTAACCAATAGCGCGGTTGCTTCCCCATTTGTTAAATACAAAGCACCGCAACTGCTGGAGCCTTTAGGCCCAGCGGCCTTTACCACCACCTTGATGCAAAAAGATTTTACACTGGCATTGGACATGGCCCGCAACGTCGGCGTGCCCCTGCCCACCACGGCGGCGGCCAATGAGATTCTGACCATGGCCCGGGGTTTGGGCTGGGGCGACCACGACTTTGCCGCGGTGACCCATGTGATCGAACTTCTGTCAGTAACCCGTGACGACCAATAATTTGATCAGCCGCCGGGGTTAAGGTATCATCCCAATTAATTTGCCTAAAGGAGCTATGATGACGGCCCAAATTCCTGATGAATTCAAAGACCTATTAGAAAGACCGATTTACGCCACGATTGCCACAATTATGCCCAGCGGCCAACCTCAACTGACCGAGGTCTGGTGTAATTACGATGGCGAACACGTGCTGATTAACACCGCCCGCAAGCGGCAAAAAGAAAAAAACCTGTCGGCTCGCCCGATGGTAACGCTGATGCTGCGCGACCCGGATAACCCCTACCGCTGGATGGAAATTCGCGGCACGATTGAACTAACCGAGGAGGGCGCTCAAGATCACATTGATGAACTGGCGCGCAAGTATGCCAATGTATCGAAATATTACGGCGGCTGGGCACCGGCCGAAGCGGAAGGCAAAGAAACCCGGGTAACGGGTATCATTACGCCGACGAAAGTCAATGCCTTCAACCCGCCGGTTAGACTCCACCTCATCAAAAAATAAACGACCCACTAACAGGAGATTAGAGATTAGAGATAGGGAGATTTGTCAGGCCAATCTCCCCATCTCCAATCTCCTTATCTCCATTTGGGTATTAATGGAGCCACCCATGAGTCACCATTATGAACGGATTCACCTGGAAGAAAA
>JAGRCC010000623.1 GCA_020433785.1 Anaerolineae bacterium | reverse complement strand
AGCCGTGGTTTTCGCCGCCGGGATTGTCGATGTGGAAGACCAGCAGGTCCACCACGCCATTATGGTTGATATCGCCCAGGGCCACACCGGCCCCCTGGTCTTCCGCGCCGAACCAGCCCGGAACGGCCTTGATGGACGACCAGGCGGTAGGAATACCCGAAGCACTCAGGTTCCAACCAATGCGATAGTAGCCGTGGTTTTCGCCGCCGGGGTTGTCGATATGGAAGACCAACAAATCGGCTCGCCCTTCGCGCGAGATATCGGCCACCGCAATATCGCCGCCTTGATCTTGTGAGCCAAACCAGCCCGGGATCATGCGCGGGGAGTCCCAGCGTATTCGGGCCCCATAAACCGCTTTAAGGGCATTGATGCGGCCATAACCGGTATAAACGTCGTAGCCGGTTGAACCCAAATCATCGGTTGAGTCGCGTAGGATGGCTTCAACTTCTGCCGCTCTCAGACGAGGGTTGACGGACAGACACAGGGCGGCAACCCCGGCCACATGGGGCGTTGCGGCTGACGTGCCGTTGAAATTCGTCACGTAGTCACCGCTATGGTTATAACCTGGCGCTCCATGAATGTCGGTGGTGGTGATATGAACGCCTGGGGCGCTGACATCAACTGAAGGACCAAAATTGCTGCCCCACCACGTTTCGCCATCTCGACTGGTTGGGCTTTTGCGCTCACCCCATTCATTGCAGGCGGCCACGGTGATGACCTGTGATAAGGTGCCCGGATAGGAAACGGCGCCATTATTATTTCCGGCAGCAAAACAGACCACACAACCACGGCCACCCCGGCCCACCGTCTTGGCCCGGGTGATGGCGTTGGTAATGGCCGTAGACGGCGAACCGCCGCCCCAACTGTTGCTCAATACGTCGGCGCCTCGGGCCACAGCGGTATTGATGCCATCGGCAATCTGCGCATCCGACGTCACCCAGCGACGCCGACCGTCGAGGCCAACGACACCGTAGGCAATACGGATGCCCATAATTCGACAATTCGGGGCCACGCCGCTCACGCCGGTACCGTTGCCCGTTGCGGCCGCAGCAATACCCGCACAAGCGGTGCCGTGGGCGTCGTCCCCGCTGGGGGAGGGATCATTAATCCGGCGGATCGCGTCGTAGCCTGTCACCAACTTGCCGGGCGCGTTTAGATCGGGATGGGCATAATCAACGCCTTCATCAATAATCGCGATGGTAATGCTGCTCGACCCTCGGCTCACATCCCAGGCGGCGACCGCTTTGATATCCTGGCCGATCACGCCGCCGCCCTGTCCAACGTTACGGAGAGACCACTGCTGGACAAAAAGCGGGTCATTTGGCACGTAAGATCGCTCCATCAAGCGCACAAAATTGGGATGGGCATAGATGACCAGGTCACTATCGTGGTAGAGATTGGCCACAGTTAAGGTGTCTGTCGCGGCTTCTTCCTGCACCGCCAGAACAAACGAATTTTGTTCCCATTCTGACTCACTAACAATCTGAACTTTGTTTTGCGCGTTGAACTGGTCGATTTCGGCGCGAGTGACGTTGGGCTTAAATTGAGCCACAAATTCCTCGTTTAGAACCATCGGGGTTCCGTCATCGGCCTCGAAAACTTGCAGCTGAGAACTGCCGGCCGGCAAAGCGGCGGCGGCGGCCATTGGCGCTTGCGGCGCTGTTTCAAAAAGGACAATGCCATTGCCCAGCTCTAAGCCCTGCGATAGCGGCGAAGAGGCTCCGACTGCCGCGCCTACAGCCCGTCTGGTGGCGGCCGACGGACTGCCCGCCACCCGGACAGCCCGTAATGTGGGCGACTCGGCCAAATCAATTTTCTTACCATCGTACCAATAATAGTTAGCCATCACTTGTCTCCATTAATCGTGTTGGGGAAGAAAAATGAGGGAATAGCGACCCTTCCCATATGTCGCGATTCTCTATATTATGGGCAAACATAGTTTGCTAAAAACTATAGTAGCAAAATCCCCTCAAATTCCACTCAGTTTTGGCTCAACATTCCTGAGGAACGACGCCAACAACAATGACAATGGAGCGGCGCGACAAAGTTGGCTTGGTCAAGCCGATCAAAGCCGATCTTTGCTGCTCCAACTCTTTTATGAGTTACGCAGTTCAA
>JAGRCC010000622.1 GCA_020433785.1 Anaerolineae bacterium | reverse complement strand
TCACTCGGAAACTACCAAAGAACCTGGTTACTTCTTGGCTTTCCTAATAGAAACAAACGGCTATCAGCCGGTGCTCGTCGATAGATGGATGCCATTACCAGTCCACTTACCCCTACACCCAGTGCAACCGCAGTTGAGCGGGAGTAGGTTAATGTCAGTACCATAAATAAGACCATACTAAGGAGGACCAACCAAATTCGCTGGTAGCGTTTTGACCAAACTGATAAAAGGCCCAAACTTAACACAAGATACATAGCAGCATAAATTCCAAGAGGGTTGCTATATACCAGACCGACGCTAAGCCTCAAGGACAAGGCTTTAGCCCAGCCAATCTGCAACGCGGTTGGCGGCAGGGAGCTTAGCGCAGCAATGGCCACCAAGCTGGCCATCATCAAAAGGGCCGCTATCAGCCGATTAACCTGCTGCAAACTGCCAATAACCCTTACCAACAGGTAATAGACCACCATCCAGTTAAGCAGCGCAACCCAGCGAACAAAACTGGCGTGAACATAAAGGGCTTGCCAGGTTGCTATGCCACCTATTAAGGCAAAAATGATCATTGGCAAAGCTAGAGGGTTTTTAGGGGCGCCGGGCCGGGCCTCAACAAGATGAATCAAAAAGGCAATCAGTGTTAAACTGTAGAATAGCGGCGCTTTGCTGGTTTCAAGAATGTTGAAGAGGCCGCCATTTAACACGCCATAGCTAACGATCAAGGTGAGCCCCGTTTCGGCTAAGGAAAAAGGCCCAAAAACTTCCAGGGCGGTCAAAAGTACATAAATCAGCAGAACATAATAAATAAACCGATAAAACAAAGCGATATTTAACCGGCCGATCCACGGTGATATTGCCACCGCCGGGGGCAACTCGTTGATGGCAGTTAGCGTAATGGTGTAAATAACCACGATCATCACAATGGCGCTAAGCAGGCGATTAGCATTAAAGGTCACTGTCCGATTAAAAGGTTGCTTGCTAAAATTTAGCCATCGGCGTGATAAGATTAACACACCTGCTGCACATCCTATTAGGCCGGTACCGGTGGTCATCTCAGTAACAAGTTTGGCGGGGAATGCCCGAATAAAGTAATAGCAGATACTCAACAGGAGAGCGTATGTGACCCAAATTATGAGATAAGTGGTCACCGTCACAACCCGCAACTTTTTAAGCTCAATGAATTTTTCTAACGAGGTCATCTGATGCATCTAATGGACCGTGTTATTGATAAAACTCCGACCAGGGAAGCGGTTGGCCCAACAGGGCTTCCAATTTTTGCACATCGGGCCGATAGAAATCAACCAATTTGGCCCGAATATCTGGCGGGCAGGTTAAAGTCGGGTTTAATAAAGCGCGTAACCGCTGTTCGCCCCATCGCCGTACCCTCCGACGAGGTTTTGGCGGTAATAAATCCCAGACCCAACTAATGGGGGGCACGGTTTTAAGTTTGGCCGCAAAGGGACCGAGGCTGTCTTCGGTAGCAAAATTGTACCGTTGGTGCAGGTTTGGCGGCACAAAACCGGACGGCAGGCCAATATAGCTAAGGATTGAGTCGATGGTGCGTTGGGGAGTTCGTTTCAAATCGTCGGTAAAAACCACAAGCAGTTGCTCCGGCGGAAAGCATTGGCGATAGTAGCCCAGAATACGTCCATATTCACCACGTACCACATAGGTGTAGTAGTTATAGGTGCCGCCCAGCGGGGTTTGCCGGGCTTTAACCAGGGCTTGAGGCGATAACTGCTGGTTAATTACCACCGCAAAAGGGCGATTTTCTTTGCCCTGACGACAAATCATAGAGTAGTACGAAAAAGCCCTATCAACCGGGTTGCGCAACAGGGCGATAAGCTTAACTTGGGGCATAAGCGTATGGATAGTGCGGGGTATCTGTGGCTCAGACATATATTGCGGGGTTACTTTTCCCCACATGGCTTGGGGTGAGGCGTCGGCGTAAAAACGGGTTACAAAAGCATCCCAACCGGCCTGATACCAGTCTTTGTTTTTAGAAAAATAGGGCAACTCTTTGCGCTCTGGCAAAAAGATATGCGGATGGACACGTAGGTAATGATGCAGGCTGGTAGTACCCGATTTGCTGGCCCCAATCACTAAAAAATCGAGCGGTTTAGCATGCGTTGCGATAGCCATAAAATTGGTCCAGCTCCTTTGCCATGCGATGGGTCATATACTCAATTTCTTTTGGGGCCAGGTAATCAACATACCCTCCTACCTTACCCCGCCGGGTTTTGAACGTCTCCAAATCAGTGATGTCTCTAGGGCGCAGTTTTCCAGACTGAAAGAACCCCTCTGCCTCCAGCCGCTGCATATTATTAAAATCGGCAAAAGCCACGGCCTCAGCAATTATCTGGCGGCTTATTTGCGGTAAACCGCAAAAAGCCAACACATGGGTTAGTTGCTCTTCCGGTTGGGCATGCAAATCTTCATACCGTACTAGCAGCAATTCCGGCAACTGGTGGCGCACTCTGGCCCATTGATGGTAGTAATCTAAGAAGCTGTTAAAGCTGCGCTGCGGCGCATAGACAAATTCAGCCATCGACCCGTTGAACTTAATTTTATTTTTCCGTTTGGTAATCTGAAAATAACGCGAAACCACCACATCTCGTGGATCCCGTATCAGCAGTATTATTTTTTTCTGTTGAAATTGGAGTAGTGACCCTATCCGCCTTTCCGTAAAAAAGGTTTTGTGTGTAGGAAGTATCTTGGGAATAGCTGAGTTATACCGGCTCATTGCCGCCGGATTATTAAGAGGAGTCTCCGAAGGAATTTCAAAGTGTTGTTGAATGGACCGCCCTAGCAGCACCAGCAACCAGGTTCGGCCACATTTCGGAAATGAGGTTAGTACTACATCATACCAATTGAGTTTGCGCAACAATTTGATTTTTGGGCCGATCAAGGGCCAATTCTCAAAAACACGCCCTGCACGGCTAGAAATAACTCTATAGAGCAGACTCATGATAACACTGGTGCAATATACTTATTATATAATTTCTGCTGGCGATAAGCTAAGGTTAAACTGGCCTTCATCACGTTAAGCAGATGACAGTGCCGCTTTCGCAGGCGTAGGCATTGGTCGTGAACTCGTCTAGTTAGAGTATGTTTTAGGTCATGATAAAGCCAGGCTGGGCCAAACCCCCGCCATTGACAGGTGGCAGTAGCAGTGGTTTCTTTGCCGGGCAGCTTAAATGAGCCGGTATTATGAAAGAGCTTTATCTGGGACAGGGAAAGCAGCCCGCCCTGCAAGTGCAGCCAGTGGCCATGTAAAGGGTCTGGAATGGTTTTGAAGCGGGCCCCCTGTTGCTTTAATCCCTCTATGGCTGCGGCTAACCCGGCCATATCTGACTTTAATACTGAATTTATAGCGTTAGGGCGGGATCTAAAAAACCTGGCAATGCGGCCCACATACTCTACCCAGAGGCTTGGTAGGGGGCAATCCCAGGGCATAAAGATCATCCCTCCGTTATAGTAGGGCAGTGTCAGATATCTGGCGTCGGCAGTAGCTGTGGTTAAAGCAGCGGGGGCGTTGATTTTTTGGCACAAAACAATGACTTGATCCGTGGGGAGCGATAACTCTAACAACGGGTAAATTTCCTGCCAATAGCTGTGGGGCACTCTGGCCCGGTGAGCAACAGCAGCAGCAACGCACCCTTGTAGATCGCCCATGGCTCTAAAATCGTCCAAAACCAAAATATCCGTATCCAGCAGTAGCAGGTGATCAGTTTGATGGTTTACCTCAAAGCCACGGGCTTTGTTGATGGTTTGGCCATTATTTGCTTGAACGGGAGTATGGATAGTGATAGCGGCATTGCAGCGGGCGGCTAACCGACGTACGCTTTCAGGAGGAGGACCGATACAGGCCAGGTGCAAAGGATAATCGCGGCATAAACCAGCATATTCCAACCAGAATGCCAGAAAAAATAGCGCTCGCAGCTCAAATAGGCGGGCGTTTTTCCCGGAAAAATCTGGGACTGTGACAACATCAAAGGGTTGCTGAGGCATTTAGGCCAACATCCTCCCCAGAGCAGCTTGATACCGTTGAATTTGTAGGGAACGTGAAAAGTGAGCCCAGTAACGTTGGCTGGCCTGCTCTGTCAAATTGCGGCGCAGGGCGGCATCATTACCTAATTGGGCAAAAGCTTCAACCAGCATTTGGGGCCGATCAGACTCAAACAGTAGGCCAGTTTGCTGGTGCTTGATCACATCGGTGATACCACCAACAGTGGTGGCAATGACGGCTGTTTTTAGCAAGGCTGCTTCCAGTAGTACCCGGCCTTGGGCTTCGGCCCGTGAGGGCAGTATCAGGATATCAGCGGCATAGATATAATCCAGCGCATTCGACCTGCTGCCCAGGTAGCACAGCCGGTTAGCCCAGGGGCTGCGGCCTATATAATGAGTGAGTGTTTGTCCCCACCGGCCTGGCGTGGAGCCTACCAGTAACAAGATTAGGTTTGGTAGACATCTTAATAATAGCGGAAATTGCTGTACTAGCAAATCCTGCCCTTTTCTATGTTGAATGGAGCCAACACAGACAGCAATGAGGCCATCTTCCGGCAGCCCCAACTGCTGCCGGACGGCGGCTTTGGGTCGGCGCATCAGGGCCAATGCCTTTTCCTCAGGACCGCAGTTAGGAATAACAAAGCTGCGCTTCACCGCTAGCGTATCGAATACCAGCCAGCTTTGCCGCGCCTGCGGAGAAACGAAAATCAGGTAATCGTAGCGCGTCGCAACCCTAACGGCCCAATCGACATCTTTAAGATAATGTATAGAAGGAGTGTTGTGGATAATCAGAGCCGATTGTTTGGCGGAAGGCAGGCCAAAATGGGGCATGGTATTTGGGGTTAATTGACTATTTAAGCTGTTTACCAGCAGCAGATCCGGCTTGAGCGCTTTCAAACTGCGGGCATCTCTTTGTCCCAAAAGCCAGGCGGCACTCTGACGGGGCAACGCCCAATTGAGTTGATCAGGAAAGGGTGGTGGGATTTTAATAAAATGGGGCCGATTAAGCCGATATCCGGCTAGCTGCTGCGGTATAGTGGGCAGCATCTGGCTGATGGGTGTGACCCGGTGGGGTGTTGCCAGCAGGGCCATCAAGGTATCAAGCGCCGACAGATAGGCCCCGCTTCGTCCGGCTAAACCAATGTAATTGGCAAAAAACGCAATGTGAGCCATAAAACAAGTTTGACCAAAGGGTGCATCCGGTATATCATTTGCCGATATTAAAATCGGCATCGAAGCCAAGAGGTAGCCTATGACCGAAGAGGCAATTTATGGTAAACTGCGAACGTTTATTTGTCAAAAGCTGCTGCGCCGCCCCAATTATCCCCTCGAACCTGAAACTTCGCTTATCGCCGGAGGATTGATTGACTCGTTTTCACTGGTACAGATTGGTCTTTTTGTTGAAGATGAATTTCAGATCCACATTCCCGATAAAGATTTTAATGTCGAAAATTTAGATACGTTACAAGCCATAAGCCAATATGTAGTAAAGGCGCTCCACAGATGATGCTACACCAAGCAACCTCGGTCATAGAGCCATTTTTAGAGCGATTTAGGCATCATCCTGACGCTATAGCCATCACTTTTATGGGCGATGACGATAGTGAGGTTGACGTAACGGTAGAAGCGTTACACTACCAAGCTTTAGGTTGGTGTCAAGCCTTGCAAAACCACGGTGTTGGTCCCGGTAACATTGTTATTATCGCCCGTCCTCATTCGCTTGATTTGATCGCGGCTTTGCTGGGCACTTTTTACACCGGAGCTATTGCTTCGATTTTTCCGTACCACATACCGTCACCAAATAGAGCAACCTATCTTGAACAGCTTTGCTTGTTGGTACAAGCGGCCCAAGCGCAGGCAGTTGTGGTTGAACCTTCCCTCAAAATCGATCTGGACACCAGGTTAGCCGAGGCAAAATGCTCGATTATTGACCAGCCTCACCGTACCCCGTTGGGTCATAAATTTAGCCCCTTTACCGAAGTTTCTCCCCAACAAATAGCCTATTTACAATACACCAGCGGCACCACAGGGCTACAGAAAGGGGTATCACTAAGCCATCAGGCTATATTGCATCAGACAGCAGCCCTTTCTCAGGCGTTAGCCATCAGCCCGCAGGACGTAGTGGTTAGCTGGCTGCCGTTGTACCATGACTACGGCTTGTTTGCCGGGTTGATGACTCCTTTGTTGATCGGTATTCCAACCGTTTTAATGTCGCCATTCAAATGGCTGCGTCACCCCCAAAAATATTTGAGAACTATTGATAAATACAAAGGAACTCTCTCTTTCTTACCCAACTCAGCTCACAACCACACCGCACACACTATGCGAGCAAAAAATTTAACGGGTTTAGATTTAAGTACCTTGCGTTTTGTAATGAATGCTTCGGAGCCAATTTTATATCAGAGTCAGCAACTTTTTTT
>JAGRCC010000621.1 GCA_020433785.1 Anaerolineae bacterium | reverse complement strand
ATGACGGCCATCAACATGGGCCACGAAGCCTGGGTGATGGGCGTGGCCGACTTTTTGTATGCGCCCGACGGCTCTATTCAAGCTAGAGCACGCTCGGCCACAGCCAAAAAGTACACCACCAGCGAAAGTTATTTACGCGATTTACAGGGATCGAAAGCCAAGCAGAGCCGGATCAAGGTCGATGATCTGGACGTGCTGTTACTGCGCAACGATCCGGCCGAAGACGTACGTCGGCCCTGGGCCCAGTCGGCGGGGATTATCTTTGGTCGGATGGCCATGCGCCACGGAGTGATTGTGCTCAACGATCCAAACGGACTGGCTAAAGCCCAAAACAAAATGTACTTTCAATCCTTCCCGGAATCGGTGCGGCCTAAAACGTTGATTACCCGTGACCGGAAGGAGATTAAAGACTTTGCCAAAGAGGTGGGGGGGAAAATTGTGCTCAAACCGCTGCAAGGGTCGGGCGGGCAGAATGTTTTTTTGGTCACCCCGACCGAACTGGCTAACCTTAACCAGATGGTTGAGGCGGTGGCCCAGCACGGCTATGTGATTGCTCAGGAGTATCTGCCGGCCGCAGTGGAAGGGGATACGCGACTTTTCCTGATGAACGGCTCACCGCTGCGCTTTAAGGGGCGCTACGCGGCTTTTCGCCGGGTGAGAACCGGCGACGACATGCGCAGCAACGTTCACGCCGGCGGGACCATTGCCAAGGCCAAAATCGATGAGACGGCGCTGCGTGTAGCCGAAATTGTGCGACCGAAATTGGTTCAAGACGGTATGTTTCTGGTGGGTCTGGACATTGTCGGCGATAAGTTGATGGAGATCAACGTTTTTAGTCCCGGCGGGTTGGGCAGCGCTCAACGTTTTGAGAAAGTCAATTTTACTTATGCGGTCATCCACGCTCTGGAAAACAAAGTGCAGTATATGAGTTACTATGAGCGCAATTTTGATAACGCCGAAATGGCAACGTTATAAGAATTGGTGAATTTTTTGAAATTTTGAGAAGGGGGTATCAATTTATAACAGAATTTACACGTTTTTTCAACAAAAATTGTACAATCCTTTAGTAAAATTAAAGGTTAAGAAAGGAAGATTTATGCTTTTCTAAGCGTAACTGTCGGTGATATTGTCTGTGCCCTTTCAGTCGATCACAGGTTGCTCGGCCAGGGATGGCCAAATTATAGCCAAAGGGGGTTTGGCCACCTTCGTCGAACAACGTGGGATCAACTGAACTTAGTCAAACTCTAAGGAAAACGTTTGAAATGGAACCGAGGAAGAAGAGGATTGCCCTTGTTGCAGATGACCATCGCATGTCTGAACTTTTGGACTGGGCCAAGTTTAATCGGGATCTTCTGGCCGAATACGACGTTTACACCACCACCGCCGCCTTTAAGGTGTTGACTCAGGAACTTCAATTGACCATTAATACGATGTCGGATCAATATAAAGAAAACAATCGTCTGGTCGGGCTAATTCCGTCGGAAAACGATGTTGATTTCCTGGTGGTTTTTGTTGACCCCACTGAAATGCCGGTTATTGATCCGGATATTAAAGCGTTGTTGGATAACGCCACATTTAGAAATGTTCCTATTGCAGGTAACCGGCGCGCCGCCGATCACATGTTTCCGTCTTGTCTGGCTTTAACTGAATAATGAGGAGAATTTAATATTGTGATCCGGGTTCATTTGAACTTTTAAGCGTGCCGATCAACGATGATCGGCATTTTTTTTGCCATAACGTCTCCGAAAATCGCTGTTTGGAGCCTTAAAGTTTGCTTTGACCTGACCATGAATGACAAAGCTTGCTTTGTCGCTCCAGTACATTTTCATTTCTAAAGCGATGCCGAGCTTCTCTTCTCCTTCTGTCTTAATTAAGTACAAGTTCTAACCATTTTAGCGTATAATTGCATGAGGCTATCTGGAACTTTTGCCCCATTAATGACGTCACATTAACTATGTGGGCGTTTGTTGTCTGTAAGTGGCGAGAGAAAGTGATGGGGAGCATGGGGGTTGGCTTTATCTAACTCCTTATCGCCACGCTGCCACCTATAGCTAAATGATTCTTGGACAAGCCCAAAGCTGTGAGGAGAAGTCTTTGTGAGTAATCGTAATAATCCATTTCAATCCATATTGGAAAATTGGTCCAAATTTGAGCTGACCCTGTTGGGTATTTTTGTAGCGTTATTGGTGGGGGCGATCGTCCTCTTTGCTGTTTTGGGCAGTATCTTTCTGAGCGACCGCCCCGCGTCCGAAATTAGCGACTTGCCGACAGATGAAGCAAGCCAGCCAGCGGTGAGTCTATCGCCGAATGTTGGTTCGGCCGGCAGCACGGTCACCGTGCAGGGCGACGGCTGGCCGGTCGGCAGCCGGATCGTGATCTATTTTGTGCCGCTGTCGCCGCCTCGCTATGCCGTTAACAGCACCATCGTTAATCCCGACGGCCGCTTTAGCGTGGACATCATCGTGCCCTCCGACCCGCGTTGGCTGAGCGAAAGCCCGGTGCCGGTTCTGGCTCAAACCGATGATGAACAAGTTTCAGCCCAGGCGCTGCTGACCATTAGCAGTCCGGCCGATATCCCCTCGCTGACGCCTGCCGTCCCGGAAGAGATTGAGCCTCCGGAACCCGAACCCACTTCAACTCCACCGCCGCCGGATATCGCCCGGTTAACCGTTAACACCGACCTGAACGTGCGTGAAGGGCCGGGCGTTGAGTACGATATATTGGGGGTGCTGCTGTACGGCCAAACCGCCGAAATTACCGGCCGTACCGCCGATGGCACCTGGTGGCAAATCCGATACGAGAGCGCCGCCAGCGATTTCGGCTGGGTCGCGGCTCAATTTTCCACGGCTGAAAACATCGAGAATGTGCCGATCGTGGCCTCGCCGGCTCGACCGACCGTCACGCCCGCCCCGTCGCCAACAGCCACGCCCGTACCGGGTATCGTCATCACCGATTGGCGCGGCGAATATTACAACAACCGTAATCTGAGCGGTAGCCCGGTCTTGGTCCGTAACGATGTCGCGGTGAGTTTTGATTGGGGCCAAGGTTCGCCCGCGCCCGAGGTGCCGGCCGATAACTTTTCAGCCCGCTGGACCCGCACGCTCGATTTTTCCGCCGGGGCTTATCGCTTCTACACCCGAACTGACGACGGTACTCGGTTGTGGGTAGACGGTAACTTGTTAATTGATGAATGGCGCGAAACTGCGCCCGCGACCCACAGCGCCGACATCTATCTGACCGGCGGCGCGCACAGTATCAAAATGGAATATTTCGATGCCACAAGTGGGGCACTGGCCGTTCTGGGCTGGGAACGCATCGACACCTTCCCGGATTGGAAAGCCGAATATTTTAACAATGTCGATTTGGCCGGTTCGCCCGTTTTGGTGCGCAACGAGTCGAGCATCAATCACGATTGGGGTAATGGCTCGCCCGGGTCGGCTGTGCAGGCCGACAACTTCTCGGCGCGCTGGACCCGCCGCCAAAGCTTTGAGGGTGGTGACTACATTTTCCGCCTTCGCTCTGATGACGGGGTGCGGGTTTGGGTTGATAACAACCTGGTTTATGATCACTGGCAGGACGGCGATACCGGCAATCTGGAGTTCGAAACCAACATCGCCGGCGGCGTGCGCGACCTGAAGGTTGAATATTACGAGCGCACCGGCCTAGCCCGCATCGAACTGGGCTGGCAGCGCCAGGATGATGTCACCAACAATCCGCCTATCGCCGTTATCAGCAGCCCCTCCGAAGCGGTGGTCGGCCAGCCGGTTAAGTTTGATGGCGGGCGGTCGCGCCGGGGCGATTACCCCATTGTCGATTACGAGTGGGAGTTTGGCGACGGCAAAGAAGCGAACGACAAGCAGGTCAATCACACCTATACGTCGCCCGGCACCTACCGGGTCAGGCTAACTGTTCGTGACAGCGCGGGGCTGCGCGATCGGACCAGCGTAGACATTGAAATCAATGAAGAACCGCAGCCCGAAACGCCGCCCATCCCGGTCATTGTTGGTCCGGCGGCAGCTCAGGTGGGTCAAACGGTTAGTTTTGACGCCAGCCGTTCCCAGTCCGCTAACTCAATTGTCAACTACAACTGGACCTTTGGCGATGGCACCGGCTCGACCGGCGTTAATGTTCAGCACATTTACCGGGCAGCCGGTCTCTATAATGTCAATTTGACGTTGGTTGATGACAAAGGGCTGCGAGGCAGCACCAACGTCACCGTCCGCATCGACGAGCAGCCGGCGCCGGTGGCCGTCATCAACGCGCCGGATACGGCTAAAGTCGGCCAGCCGGTCAATTTCGACGGCAGCGGCTCGACCGCCTCGGCCCAGATTGTTAGCTACGATTGGGAGTTTGGCGACGGCGGCGTGGCCAGCGGCTCGGCTGTCTCACACACGTTCGACTCGTCGGCCTTTTATAACGTCCGGCTAACGGTCATCGATGCAAACGGTTTTAGCAACAGCACCAGCCGGCTGATCAATATCGAAGCCGGGAGTCCGACGGCCACCAAATCGCCCACGACAGCGCCTACAACCACTTTAGTGCCGGCCCCGACTCTGACGCCGACACTGACGACCGTAACGCCAACGGCCACTGGAACCAACTCGCCAACGCCAACCGCCACCGGAACGCTGACGCCGACGGCGACAAGTACCCTTACACCGACCGCCACCTTAACGCCAACGGTCACCCAAACCCCCACCAACACCCCCACCGTGACCAGCACCCCAACGCTTACACCGACCGCCACCGCCACCGATGTCCCGTCGGCGCCGCTGGCGATTATCAGCGGGCCGTCTTCAGCTCAGGTAGGCCAGTCTGTCGCTCTATCTGCTGGGGCGTCGCAATCGGCCAGCCCAATTACGCAGTATGCGTGGCAGCTGGGTGACGGCGCGCAGGCTAACACGGTGAACGTTACCCACGTTTACACCGCGCCCGGCGTCTACCCGATTAGCCTGACGATTACCAACCAAGACGCCCTGACCGATACCGCGCAATCCTCAATTCAGATCGAGTCGCCGCCGGCCACCCAACCACCGCCTCTGGCGGTAATCACCGGACCGAGTACGGTCAAAGTGGGGCAAGTGATTACGCTCAATGCTAGCGCCTCGCAGTCGATTATTCCGATTGTTAGCTACAGTTGGAATTGGGGTGACGGCATGTTGAGCAGTGGTGTGGTCGCAACCCACACCTACACGGCTGTCGGCACATATACCACCATCTTGACGATTAGCAGCCAGAACACGCTGACCGATACAACTCAAACGGTGATTGAGGTAGTGCCGTGAGAATGATGAAGCGTTTATAGAGTTTGTGGAGTTAAAGAGTTCATACGGTACAAACTCCATAAACTCCCAAACTCTATAAACTCGTTAACTCCATAACTTACAACTCACTCGACCGCGTGGCGATTTTCTCCTTAACCGCCGCGATGAACTCATCCACCGGCAGCCCGTTTTGGCGCGTGTTGTCGCGCCTGCGCAGAGCGATGGTCCCTTCGGCCATCTCCTGGTCGCCGATGACCGGCATATAGGGCACTTGCATCAATTGGGCCTGCCGGATTTTGTTGTTCATCCGGTCGGTTCCCAGATCGGCCTCAGCGCGAATGCCCTCGGCCCGCAGCCGTTGTTGCAGTTGTGCGGCGTAGTCGTGGTGGGCCTCGGTAATGGGGATGATGCGGACTTGTTCGGGCGATAACCAGACCGGGAATTTACCGGCGTAATGCTCGATCAGGAAGCCGACCATGCGCTCGTGGGTGCTGAGCGGGGCGCGGTGAATGCACAGCGGCGTTTCGTCCTCGCCGTCGGGGCTGACGAAAGTCAGGTCGAAGCGGGCCGGCACGGCGAAATCGACCTGGTTGGTGGCCAGCGTAAACTCGCGGCCGATGGCGCTCCAAATCTCGACATCGATTTTGGGGCCGTAGAAAGCAGCTTCCCCGGCTACTTCCACATACGGCACGTTGCCGTTGTCCATCGCCCGGCGGACCATATCTTCGGTTTTGAGCCAAAGCCGTTCGTTGTCAACATACTTCTTGCCCAAATCCTTTTTGGAGTGGGTGCTGAGCCGCATGACATACTTCTCTATGCCAAAGATGCGGAAGTAGTCGATGTACATGGCAATAACGCCCATAAATTCCTGCTCAAACTGTTCTTCGGAGCAATAGATGTGAGCATCGTTCATCTGCATGGAGCGGACTCGCATTAGGCCAAACAGCTCACCACTTTTCTCATAGCGATAACAGGTGCCGTACTCGGCCAAACGAATAGGCAGATCGCGATAGCTGCGGGGCCGGCTGCCGAAGATTTTATGGTGGAAGGGGCAGTTCATCGGCTTGATGAAGTAGCGCACGCCTTCCATTTCCATGGGCGGGTACATGCTTTCTTCGTAATAGGGCAGGTGGCCGCTGCGCAGGAAGAGATCCTCTTTGGTCAAATGAGGCGTGCGGACGCGTTGGTAACCGGCTTTTTCCTCCATCTCTTTGGCCAGCTTTTCCAACTCCTCAATCAGAATCGCGCCACGCGGCAGCCACAACGGTAGGCCGGGACCGACTTCGTCGTCAAAGGTGAAGATGTCGAGCTCCTTGCCCAGCTTGCGGTGATCGCGCTTTTTGGCCTCTTCCAGCATATCGAGATACTGCTTTAGCTCTTTTTTGTTGCGCCAAGCCGTGCCGTAGATGCGTTGAAGCATGGGGTTGTGCTCGTCGCCGCGCCAGTAAGCGCC
>JAGRCC010000620.1 GCA_020433785.1 Anaerolineae bacterium | reverse complement strand
GCAGCCAAACCGATGCCGTTATCGCAGTGCAGCAGCGTATCTTTGAGATCGCGAATGATTTTTTTGACATGCCGGTTCATCACGCGCACCGGCTCGCTCTTTTTGCGTAACGCGGCTTCATTTTCACTATACATTACAATGGGTTTGACCGCCATAATATCTAAAATCCTCGATTATTTTTAGTTAGCGTTCAGCTATCAGCCTTCAGCCGTCAGCTTTGTCGCTAAAGATAACGTTTGGCCCTTTATGACCGGCTGTGGAACCTAGACATTTGTCAAAATAAGTAAAAACCTGATAGCTGACAGCTAATGGCTGAACGCTTACAATTTTTACTCATCCATCAAATAAACCGACTCAGCGTAGTACCTGGCCTGACTGTTGCCTAGCTTTTCGATAACCAGTTGGCGTAGCCATTTATTCTTGTCCAGCAGCGACTCATCCGATCTGAGATAGTCCAGCCCAAGGTTGACCCGCAATACGCGATCCGACACAATGAAACGGGTGATACCGGCCGGTAGAAAATGGCCGGCCTGGACTATCTGCAAAATCTGCTCAGTGGTATAGTTGCTGAAGACAACCACGGCGGCCATGTCAGGATACTCATCACGTAGGTGGTCGAGTTGGCCCTCCAGGGTTCGGGTGACATAGCTGGCGTTGATATAGGTTTCGGTCAACTGATTCAACGCCTCCAGCTTGTTAATCCCCGGCCTGGCCTCAACCAGGTAAAGTTTGTTCTCGATGGTGCGCAGAAAGCATAGCCCGCCGTACTCGACCATTTCGTTGTGGACATGCCGGGGATCTGTTTGCCGCAAAGAGACAGTTGGAACAGCATTAAGCAAATCCATAAGCTGTGGTAATTCTATGTGTCGAATGACATGATACCAGCTTTGTAATTCAAGTCCAGTTTCAGATGAGGCCAGTTGCACTAATAAGTGCGGAATTTTCATGGCCTTTACCGCCTTGACGCGAGTGGCTCCATCAAGCACGACATACCGATCATCGGCCTCAATCACTACCGGCGGATTAGCCAAAATACCGTCTTCCTCCAGTCGCTGCACCAACCGCTCGACCCGTCGGGGATCGGTGTTTTCGTGTGGAACCACTTTGGCGGTGGGCACGATGCGGAGTGAGAGGGGATTATCGACCGGCACCGCATCGATAATATCGATGATCTGCTGGGCGACGGTGATCGCCGCCAAGTTTTGGGCATCTTCGGTGCTGGCGGCAACGTGCGGTGTGGCGATAACCCGTTCGTGCTGAGCCAATTGGCTGTCGATGGCCGGCTCTTTGGCGAAGACGTCGAGCGCCGCGCCGGCAATGAGACCTTGATTTAACGCCTCGAGCAGTGCGGCCTCGTTGACTACCGTTCCTCTGGCGGTGTTAATGAGGTAAGCGGTAGGGCGCATCAGGGCCAATTGCTCAGCTCCGATGAGATGTTCGGTTTCCGGTTTGGCCGGCACGTGCAGAGTGACAAAGTCTGATTGTTGGAGCAGATCATTCAAATCAACCGCCTGGACTTTCGCCTCCAGGTTGAGTTCCGGGGTGGGACGACGCTGGTTGACCAGCACTTTCATCCCAAAAGCCTGCGCACGAATCGCCACCTCGCGGCCAATCCGGCCAAAACCGATGATCCCCAATGTTTTACCAAACAAGCCTGTCCCCATCAGTTTGTTCTTTTCCCAACGCCCTTCCTTTAAGCTGGTGTCCGCTTCAGGCAGGTGTCGAGCCAGGGCCAGCATCATCGCCATCGTATGTTCTGCTACCGCCCGGGTGTTGGCGTCGGGGCAGTTGACCACCTTGATACCGCGCTTTTGAGCCGCATCAACATCGATATTATCCAAACCGGCTCCGGCCCGTCCAATCACTTTCAGGCTGTAGGCCCGCTCAATCGCATTGGCTCTGATTTTGGTGGCGCTTCTAACCACAACCGCCTCATAGTTGCCAATGATCTTCAACAGCTCTTCAGGCGTTAGCCCGGTCTTAATATCGACATCGGCATGCTCGCGGAGAAGATCGATGCCTGCCTCCGCGATCTGATCACAAATCAGTACTCGGGGCCGGCGGCGATTGGCGTCCATTGTATTGTTCCTTTCTATAGTTAATTTTAAACAGAAAAATTGAATTAACAAGTGGGTATTACCGATAGGTTGGGGTAATTAAACTGCTAGTTGTCCGTTTTTTAGGCGACAAATGATAAAATGATGGCGCTAACCGAATTCTAGAGGTCAAATGTGTCTTCTTAAAAGTGGGGTTTTTGTAGGACAAACTTAAGTTTGTCTTACACCATTCTGAATAATGGGAATGATGCGATCAAATTACCATTTAAATATGCTTAATTAAGATCACACACCCGAGGTAAGCCGATCACCCGTTCTGACGTACTATCGCTAATAATGTTGTCGCAGTTTCCCCGGCCAATTGCGGCTGACCAAATAATGCACTGCATGCCCTGAACCTGGGCTACTCGAAGCACATTGGCCTGAACGGCAATAATCGGTTTTTCATTGCCGGTGGGGGGATAGCTCCAGTTTTCGGTATTAGTGCTGTCCAAACCGCGCAGGGTGTTCAAGCAGTAAAGGTCATCAGGTTGTAAATCGACCGGCTCGAATTCAAACACCACGGCCCCATCGAGCCAGACTAATCCATCCCGGGGACCAATAATTTTAGGTGCAGGCAGAAAAACGAGAGTCGGCGTTGCCGGCGGCGCTGCCGTGGCTGTATCGGCGGTAGTGGCCAGGGCGGTGCGAGTAGGGAGCGGGGGAACGGAGGGCAAGGGCAGCGGAGTGGAGGTAAACGTAGGGAGAGGGGTTGCGGTGTCGGGGACAATCAGTTGAACGGCCACCGGAGTAGGGGTTAGGGTAAGGGTAGCGGTCAGTTCAGCGGCGATATCTGGCGATGTCTGGAGTGAATTGCTTCGATAAAAAATAAAAATAGCCAGTGGCGTGCAGATTAAAACGGCGGCTACGCCCACAATTAATCGATTTCTGAGATTATGCGCTGGCGGCGGGAGCCAGGCTTGTAGATCTCGGGGAATCGTTCTTTCCCGTCTAATCCGATAGCGGAGGCTACGGATGGCCATCTCGGCGTCTTGATGATCGTACCGATCGGCTTTTTTGTACAGCTTAATGGCTTTGTCGCCATCGCCGGCCAGTTCGGCCTCAAACCCCTCTCGATAGAAACGGTGCGCAAACGTGTCCGAGGTATCCTCTTCGCCGGAGGCAGTCAGCAGTTCGCCTTCGATGGCCACAATTCGGTGCCGAATCTGGTTGGTTTGATTGACGGATAGTTCAGGTACGGCGGCGGAAGCTTCTATATAGGAAAGCTCACGGTCTCTTAGATTGGACAAGGCATTATAGAGCGCCTGAAGTTCAGCTTGTTTTCGGATGCGCTGTTCACGTGACAGCGAGTCGCCTGAGTGTGACATACAGCTTTACTCTTTGATAGAAATTTCTACGCTTAAAGGACCTAGCGAATAGCCAACTGACTCCCCTGAGATGTTTTCCAAACGTCGATCCGGGCCGGAAAAGCATCCTTTAATTCATCGATGTGCGTGATTACGATGATCTTTTCAAAATCATCTTGAATGGCGTTGATGGCTTCAACCAGCCGCTCTCGACCCTGTACGTCTTGCGTGCCGAAGCCTTCGTCCAAAACCAGCGTTTGCAAGCGCGCTCCGGCTCGTCGGGCCAGAATTTTGCTGATGGCCACTCGAATGGCGAAGTTGATGCGAAAGGCTTCGCCGCCGGAATACATTTCGTAATCGCGCGTGCCGACCTCATCGGCAATCCGAATATCAAGTGTTTCGATGGTGCTGTCGCCGCTTTTGGCTTCGCGCTGCGTTTCAAAGCGAATATTCATTCGGCCATCGGTCATACGGGTGAGCAGGCGGTTGGCTTCTTCTTCTATTTCAGGAATAGCGCTTTCGATGAGCAGGGCCTGAACCCCCTTTTTACCGAAAGCCACCTGTAACTCTTTATAAACGCCCAACGCCTCCCGAACCTGCTGAAGCTGTTCTTCTTTTTTAGCCCGCTCTTTGACCTGATAGGCGATATGATCTAACTGCTGTTTGGTTGAGGCGACCTTGTCTTGAGCCAAACGATATTGAAATTGGGTGGCATCCAGCGCCGCGCTAGCCTGATTAAGCTTGAGACTAAGCTCGGCTAATCCGGCCGTTTCAGTTTCCAGTTCAGCCACTCGCGCGCGATCGGCGGCGGTTTGTTCCAACAACCGTTGCAACCTGGCCCGATCCCGCTCCTGGCGTTTTTCTTCTTCTTTGATGCGTTTGTCAGCTTCGGTTAAAGCGCGGCCCTCATCCTCAAAGTGGACCCACTGTTCAACCTCGGCCTGAGCCTGATCATGCGCGTTTTTATTATACCCTAATTTAGCTAATTCTGCCTCAACATTTTTGAGATTATTAAATACATCGAGTGCAAAATCTTGCTGCTCAAGCCGTTTTTGTAGCTCGCCTTCCTGTCCCCGGCTGGCCGCCAGGTCAATGGCGGCTTGCTCGGCCTCTTGTAGGAGCTGCTCAAGTTGGGCTGCCGTTCGCTGGAGCTTGGCGGTCTCCCGCAGTACTTTTTCGTTCTGAGTCAGACTGTGTTTCAATTGGGCTTGCTGTTCGACAATTTCCTGCAAGCGAGTCCGGTTAGCGCGGAATTGATCGCCTTTGGCTGTACCTTCGGCCTGGTATTGAGCCAACACCTCTTGCCGGTGAGTTTCATCTAACGGCCGCCGGCAAATTGGACAATTGAAGGCCGCCTGCTCTAACTGAGTCAGGCTGTCCTTAATATTTTCCATTTCCTGCTTGAATTGTCGATTTTGTTCGGTCAATCGAGCCGATTCTTCAGCTAGGGCTTGCTGCATAGCCCGCTGCGTTTCTTGCTCTTTTTCCAAAGCCGTCAGGGTATCGAGTTCAGTTTGGGCCTGCTTTAACTGAGACCGCTGCATCTCCATATTGGTCACTTTTGGCGTCAGCATGTTAATTCGAGTTTCGACTTCTCGCAAATCCGCTTTGATTTTAGCTTCGGCTTCACGTCGGGCGCTGTCCAAGGCATACTTTTGATTGGCCAGTTCAGTCGATTCGCGCAGCCGTTGATCCCAATCCTTTAAAGTTTCGCGGGCCTGGCTCAATCGGCTCAACCCGGCCTCAATTTCGTCCCGGCGATTAAGTATAGTTTTATACCGTTCAATCGCCTGCTGCGCGGCGGCAATGGCTTCATCCAAATCGGCGATATCGGCCTGCGCGCCCGATAGTCGGTCCCTCAAATCGTCAAGCTGGCGCTGCTTGTCGTTGATGGCTCGGTGCTGATCGCGGAGGGTTAAATGGGTTTGCTCCGCTGCTTGCAAATCTGTATATAATGAAGCAACCGCTTTTTCTGCCTCGATTAGATTAGCCCGGTACTCCGGCTCGCGGGCCAACTCTCGTTCAATTTGGCTCATCTCCGCTTCAATGATGGCCGCCTCACGATCTTTTTCATTGGCGCGTTGCTTGGCGCGGTCGGCGTAGAGATCATAAATCGCCAACCCCAGAATATCGCCTAAAATTTTCTTGCGTTGGGCCGGGGCCTTCGTCGTAAATTCATCGGCCCGCCCTTGCAGCAAAAAAGCCGAGTTGATGAAGGTGTCGTAATCCAACCGCATGATATCGTTGATTTTTTTCTCGGTAGCCCGCAGGCTGCTTTCGGATAGAGTGCGCCAGCCGCCGGCATCTTGAACCTGAAAGCTCAAATCGCTTCGGCCTCGCTTGCTGGCATCTCGTTTGCGGATGATCCGGTAAATGTTGTTATTCAGGTCAAAGGTGTACTCCACCTCCATCTCTGTCTGCCCTAAACGGATCATTTCGTCGTCTCTTTTGGCGCGGCCCTTACCCCAAACCACCCATGTGATCGCGTCGAGCAGGCTGCTTTTGCCGGCGCCGTTTTCACCGGTTAGCGCCGCCAAATGCAGACCTTGAAAATTTAATTCAGCATCTTGATAAGCCATAAAGTTGCGAAGCTTTAATTTAATGGGGATCACAGTCTACCTCTGCCGTCTCAACTCATTAATCATAATATGTTACCACGTCCTAACTAACGGAGCAATTAAAATTGAATTGTTCTGGTTGACATAAATTTATGTGTTATGGTATACTTGACCATAATATATATTTGCGTTAAAAGGCCACTTTGCAAGGAGAGAGCCCATGTCAAACCTGGATGACCTTCGGAGCTCATTTGAGTATAACGACGAAGATGAGGAGAATGAGCCTCAAGAAGAGTATGAGGCTGAAGCCATTGATGATGACGAAGAAGTGGTAGAGGTTCGCCGCCAGAGTCCGCTGCGCCTTATTATTTTAATTCTGTTGGTGCTGGCGTTGCTGTGTGTCCTCTGCTTCTTCCTCTTGCCCCGACTGCCATTTGAAATTCCCGGCATCAGTCCGCCGCGAGTGGGAGATATACCGCCCGTCCAAACAACCGCTCAGCCGACTGACGAAGGACTGACTCCTGGCGAAGGGACCAGTGAAGTGCCGCCATCAACAGGAGAGCCCCAAGAAGCAAATGGTGAAGCGACCGGCGAGCCACTGCCGCCGCCGGGCACAACCGAACCGTTACCACCCGGCGCCACCGTTGAACCCACGGGCGAACCGACCGGCGAAACATCGGGTATGGAACCCACCGGTGAACCAACTGGTGAAACCGCCGATATGGAATCCATGGGCGAATCAAACGGCGAAACACCGGGTATGGAATCGACGGGCGAACCGACCGGTGAAACACCGGGTATGGAATCGACGGGCGAACCCACCGGCGAGCCGTCTGGTGCTGAAACCACAGATGAAGCGACCGGCGAAACACCGGGTATGGAACCGACCGGTGAACCCACCGGCGAGTCGCCGGGTGCTGAACCCACGGGCGAACCGACCGGCGAAGCTCCGGTTAGCTGCGACGGGAATATGCCGCCCATCGCCGACGCCAACGGCCCCTACAACGCGATGCAAGGTAAAGGGCAAGCGGTTGTTATCTTTGACGGCAGCGGCTCCGGCGATCCCGACGGTACAATCGACACCTATAGTTGGGAATTTGGCGATGGCACCCCGACTGAGGAAGGCCAGAGTGTAACTCACGGTTACAAGAATAACGGCACTTATCAGGCGACTCTAACCGTGACCGATAACTGTGGCGCTACAGCCACCGATACTGCCGACGTGACGGTGGTGGGACCAACCCCGCCTTCGCAGCAAGAAGATGCTGATAGTGAAGAATCGAACGAGGAATCCAGTCAAAAAAGTTCGGTTTCCGTAGCCGCAGCGATTCAATCAGCCTCAAATGCCGGGACGGTAGGCTTTTGTTATCGAGTTGAATACGGCGATACGTTGTTCGGTATCTCCCAAGAGTTTGACGTACCTATTCCCGATCTGGCGTTTCTGAATGATATTAATGCCGATGCCTATGTCTTCGAAGGACAGGGGATGTTTATTCCAACCGGCCAGCTCAGAGAAGGCCCTAACGTTTATATTGCCCAGCCATACGATACGCTGGACTCGATTGCCTATGAGTGTGGCCTGGCTCCAGGGACTGTGGCTGACGCGAATGGTATGAGCCTGGATGAAGGCTTGCAGCCTGATCAGGCTGTCGTCATTCCGCCCTGGACTTACTAACAATATTATGAAAAAAGACAAGCGCCCCGACTAGCTTCGGGGCGTTTGTTTTAGAAAGACAAGTTGACATAACTATTTGTTTTAGCCACATAATTTGGAGCAGGCCATGGAAAGATTTCAAGAAAATCGACGGGTAATTCTCATCGCGCTGTTGGCCTTAGTGCTGCTCTGTTTGGTGGGAGTGCTCATTTACAACGTGTTTTTTGCTGCCGGTGGCCAAAATGTGGCCGGCGAACCTCCTACGGCTACGCTGGCCTCTACTGAAGAGGCCGAAGGAGCTGCGGAAGAGACGCCAACTTCGGAGGATACAACCCCTACCCCCACCCGCGTTATTTCCGAAGAATCCACTGTTGAACCTACTGAGGAAGCCACGGTAGAGCCGACCACCGAACCCACTACCGAGGCCGCCGCCACCACCCCGACCCCGGCTTCGGCTGCTTCAGCAGCGGGCGGAACCGGCTCATCCGGGGGCGCTGCCTCAACTACGACCACCATTGTAGAAGAGGACGTTGAAGTCGCGCAAAATGAGGAGATTCTCAAAAATGGCGGCTTTGAAGAAGGATTTAGTGAGGATGGCATCGGAATTAATTGGCAGGGCTTTAGCAATAACCGAGGCGTTGTTACTTTCTCGGCTGAGTCGGCTATTCCGTTTGTAAAAAGTGGTCAGGCCGCTCAACGCATCAGTATTGATCAAGGTGTTGAACCGGATCAATATGGCGGCATTTACCAAAAAGTAACCGTGACGCCCGGGCAAGTGTACACCTTAACGCTCAATGGACAAATTCGTTCCGGCTTTGGCGATATCAATGCCAGCAGTTACGGGTATCGCGCTCAATACGCCATTGATTTCGATGGCGGCGAGAATTGGCGGGCTATCCCGTCCGAGGATTGGGTAGAGCTACCCTGGGATGAGCAGGGATTCGACGCTGCTGAGTTCACCTTCTCTGACTTTAGCACCCAGGTGACGCCTACCACCGATACGATGACGCTTTTTATCCGGGGTTGGAACAAGTGGCCGGACCAGAACCTGGGAGAATATACCCTCGATGGCCTCAGTCTAGTCGGGCCGGTAACCCATACGATGACCATCACCCGTACGGTAACCGGCAACGGAGCGATGACCTCAGCCGGCGAAGGTTCAAGTTCAGGCGGTACAGCGACATCAACCGGTCAATCTGAAGAGTTGGTCGATGGCGCGCTGCCGGTAACCGGTTCAGACGACACTCCCCTGATGCAAGATGGTCGTTTCTGGGGGGCGGTTCTGGTGCTATTGTTGTTGATCTCCGGCGCTGTTTATCGCGCCAAGTGGAGTTGGTCACGCTCTAATCGCTAATTAGCTGTATCGAATGGGGTAGCCAGCGTTTTTGCTCAAGCGGAGAATGGTGTGGAGAATACAACGCTGCCATTACCGTGATTAAAAGTCAGTCGTCTGGAAAACTAGCTGAATAAACAACTCGTCGTTGTGAGGAGACGCCTTCACCCGCCGTGATAAAAGCGGTTAGGTATTGACGGTTCTCATCCAAGTCGAGTTGTTTTTTTGTTGGCAAGTTGCTGTTTTCAGGCTCGGTCAATATCATATATCTGCTTTTAACTTCGGATTTAAGGGGGAGCCGATAATGCAGGTTGATGTTACAACGTACTATCTAGAAATGACCGATCCTCAACAGCTACGCCCTAAGCCTATTAACAACCCAAATTTTGAGATCAAACAAGTAGGGATTCCGCTGCCTGAGTTGAACCAATTTCTTTATACGACGGTCGGTAAAGCCTGGTTTTGGACCAACCGACTAACCTGGACCCTTCCGCAATGGACCGAGTGGGTAGACCGGTCAGAACTAAAAACCTGGATCGGCTACTTGTCTGGAACGCCGGCGGGGTACTTTGAACTGGAATTACAGCTGGCTAACATAGTGGAAGTGGCCTACTTTGGACTGCTCCCGTCGTTTATCGGCTTGGGTTTGGGTGGACCTCTTTTAACGGCGGCTGTTGAGCAAGCCTGGGCGCTAGGAGCGACTCGGGTGTGGGTCCATACTTGTACGCTAGACCATCCTCGGGCTCTGGCAAACTATCAAGCCCGTGGCTTTCGAATTTTCGCTCATAACAACCATTCGCAAGAGGTGGTCAGTCCGGTTGGCGGGGATTAAAATCGATGCAGGGAGCGGCAGCAACTTTTTTGATAACTCTCGGTGTGGGTCAGTTGGCGGCCGCTATGCTGCGATTGCGGGGGGCCTCGCTGGTTGGGGGGAGCCGATGGTTAGGTTGCCTCTGCGGACTAGGGCTACTGTTTTTAGGCATGGCTATTTTGCCTAATTCTTTTGTCGTTTTGCTCTGGATGCCGGTGGGTGGCTTGTTGGCTATTTGTAGTCTTTTGTTAGGTGGCTCATTTCTGTGGCCCCCACCTGACCCCAACCGGATTTTCGAAGCGGATCATCCCGCCCACGGCGCCTGCCGTCGAGTTGAGATAGCGGACGGTGACGACAAGATACCGGGGTATTGGCTGATTCCACCGGTAGGTAGTCAGGCTGCTGTCTGTCTGGTCCACGGAGCGGGTGACACCAAAACATCGTTCAAGTGGCGGCTGATCCGAGCCTTACTGGCTGAAGGATTGGCTGTTCTAACTATCGACCTGCCCGGGCACGGCGACTATCGCTATCGTCCCTTGGCCTACCCCGAAGCCTTGACTACTATTCCGGCCGCACTCCATTTTTTACGAGCGCAGCCGGGTATTCACCGGGTGGGCGTGGTGGGCATTAGCCTGGGCGGGGCCGTCGCCATTCGATCGCTGGCTGAGCGAAGCGCCACCGAGCCTGATCTGGCGGAGGCGCTGGTGATCATAGCCACATCCGTGGCCTTGAACTTTAGCCGGGCCCTCTTCTATCGGGAAATGTGGAATACCTATTACGGTTCGCCGGTATTAGACCTGCTGCGGGAGATGTCGGTCAAGCAGGTGTGGGATACGTGGCATGAGGGTGGTTATCGAAGCCAATATAATACCAGCACCCTATTCGATCTGCTCGATCCGCTGGCGAATATCAAACGGCTTAACCATCTGTCGATTTTGCTGGTTTACAGCCGGCGGGATCGGGTTGCGCCGCCGGCGCATGCTCAGGCCCTACGCCGAGCCGCACCCCAATCGGCTTTGATCGAAACAAAAAAGGCCAGCCACGTGATGCTGACCTTAATGCCGACCGTAAATTGTCGGATAGCTAGCTGGTTGAAAGAACAACTAGCGACCACTTGAGGTTAATAGTAGGTTCTACCATCGGGCATTATCGCCCCTTGCAATTTAGCTCCGTCAAGGATGGCCCCTTCCAAATTGGCCCCTTTCAGGTTCGCATTTCGTAAATCGGCGTTGCTTAAGTCTGCGCTGCGCAAGCTGGCCTCTTCCAGATCGGCGCCACGTAAGTCTGCGCCGCGCAAGTTGCTCCAGGCCAAATCCGCCTCACGCAGCAGCGCTCGGCTCAAATTGGCTTCGCTGAGGTCGGCCCCAACCAGCCACAGCGGACCATTTGCCATGTTGATTAATTGATATAATTCCCTTTGCGAAAATTCCATCCGACTCCATCTGCTCCCTTAATTGATTTGTCTGTTTCTTCGAGCACCGGCAAGGGTTGCCTCTAAGGAAAACTTTTTATGCAATTTCCATGGACGCCCCGGTTGTTCCCATCGCCGCAGCTCCAGATGTGTAACCCTGAATATAAAGTGTGGTTCAAATCCTTGCAAATCTTGCCTAGCTTTTTCTTGATCAGCCTGCTCGGTAAATTTCCCCAAAGTAATGTGGGGCGAATAATCTTTATCCTGGCCAGGACAATATTTCAAAGGGCCTGTCAGTAAATTTTCGCGAAGGTCTATCAGCAGCTCTTTTCCGGCCAAGACCGGCAGGCGGATTTGATAATCAATATGCCGATAGGTATCCCAGCCCGTTATCGAGACTTTGATAGGCGCGAACGTTTCGCCCACATTATGCAAATGATTATAGAGTATCTCCGGTGGATCGAAAAATTCAAAAGGACTGAGGATACTGATGTGAGGCGGCAGTCCATAGGCCAACGGATCATATTTTTGGCGGTAAGGGGTAAGAGCGGTAGCAAGTGCTAGTGGAACGGGTACGATAAGCGTATACATAGAAATTTTCTCCGAGCGTAGAATGGTGGTGGAGGTAAGCGGGCGTCCTGCCAGGTCTGAGGCACCCTGAATCAATTTCTACTCATTATACCATATTATCAGATTATTAATTGGATCGAAAGAAACCCCGCCGTCAATTAGGGCGTTGGAACCCAACCTTGCGAGATGGCATAAGCGGCTGATAGCGCAAACGTGTTAGTTAACATGTGCATCAATATGGCGGGCCAGACAGAGCCGGAAACTTGATAAAGAAAGGCAAAGATAGCCCCCAATATGAAGATCGGCAAGATAGAGGTGGGTATAATATGGGCCAGCGCAAAGAGACCGGCGCTGACCAGGGCGGCTTTGGGCCAACTCCAACGTTTACGGAGGCCGGCGAAAACAAATCCTCGAAAAAATATCTCCTCAACAACCGGGGCCACAATCGCACCCCCAAACAACAAAATCAGGGGAAAGCCGGTGTCTTGAAACATTGGCGCAATATCGGGTTGGATCTGCAAACCAAACACACCCAAAATTGCGGCATAAACCATATTAAATAAAAAGGACAACCCCATCAGCCCGCAGCCCAACCCGACAGCCTTGGGTTGGAAACCGCGCAGTCCCAAATCGGCCCATTTGGCGCCATATTTGTGTATGGAAAAATACCAGACCGGCACCAACAAAAACAACGTTCCCACCACCACGATCAGGCTGGGGTCGATGAGCAGACCGGCAAACTGAGCTAACCCGCCTAAGAGGCTGAGCGCTACAATCCACGAAATCGACAGAATGAGCGCCCAAATAACATCTTTAGGGGTCCACGGTGGGTCGCTGGTCGTGTTAAAGTTGTTTTCCATGGGCGAAATAGTAC
>JAGRCC010000619.1 GCA_020433785.1 Anaerolineae bacterium | reverse complement strand
TAACCGTTTCATAATCATCCTCACTTGTCTAACCTTTTGAGAATTGTTCAACTACAAGTGTTCTCATCAACCGTGTATGGACTTAAATTTCCGGGCCGGCTTCAATGTCAACAAAGGTGGTCATCCCCCATCGCAAGCGAGCCGTAGGCCCCTTAGTGATGTCGATTAAAACGGTGTAGGTCACATCCCCGGCTTTGGTTTCGGATTTAGGCGTAATTTTGACGACTCTACCCTCAAACTCTTCACCGGGTAAGGCGTCAACACTAATCGTCACATTGGCTCCGACTTGAACATCGACAATGTCGATTTCGGTCAGGTCATCGGTTTCAATTTGCCATTTGCTGGTATCGCCCAGCGACACCACGCTCGAGCCGGCTTGAACAATCTCACCCTCGTCAACGTTGTTGAGGCTGCTAACTTCGCCGCTAAAAGGCGCTTTCAATGTTGTTTTATCGAGTTCCACCTGAGCCGATTCGACCCGGGCCTGGTTGACATCGATCTGAGTTTCGGAGGCTTCAACGTTGGCGCGGGCCGTGCTAATTCCGGCCTTGGCTGACTCTACTTGGGCCTCAGCAATAGCAACATCTTCATTGGTGGCGCCGTCCAGCAAGTGATCCAGTTGCGCCTGGGCAGCGGCAACATCGGCCTGAGCCTGGGCGATTTCTTCGGCGGTAGAGCCAGCTTGGACCCGGCTCAGGCTGGCTTGGGCCTCGGCTACTTTAGCCTGGGCCGTGGCGATTTCTTCAGCCGTAGCGCCATTGACCAGTTTGTCGTATTCCGCTTTGGCGGCTTCATATTCCAGCGTAAACTTTTCCAGAGCTACTCCGGCCACCAACACATCATCCGGATCACCGTAACGAACTTGATCATAGTCATCCTGGGCTTCGCGAACGTCAGCTTCCGCCTTGAGTACCCGCGCGGCGGAGGCTTGGAGATCTTCGTCGCGAGTGTCGGCCTGAACCTGGTTGAGTTCGGCTCGAGTTGTCTGCACCCGAGCGCCGGCTTCGGCGATTTCTTCAGGTGTAGGGCCGGCGATCATATCGGCCAGAGCGGCTTCGGCTTTGGCTAAACTGGCTTGCAACTGAGCCACTTCGGCGTCAGTGGGATCGGCTTTGACTTTTGATAAGTTCGCTTCTGCTTCGGCCAGCCCGGAGGCGGCTTCGGCCAGGCGAGCTTCGGCTTCAGCTTTTTGGGCTTTGGTTTGGGCCAAGGTCGCCTGAGCTTCTGCTAGAGCAGTTTGTTGGGCGGAGTCATCTAACTGGACCAGAACGTCACCCTCGTTGACCGTTTCACCTTCGTCAACTTCAATCGCTACAACACGCCCTCCCGTTTCAAAGGCCAAATCGGATTCCTTAACCGGAACCACAAACGCCTCAGCCGAAACAACTCTGGGCTGCTGAACCGCATCGGCCTCAACTGGTTCCGGAGTTGGCTCCTCGGCAGAACCGCAAGCTACTAGAAAACTGATGCTTAAGGCTACCATCACTGTAGCTAGACTGTGCTTCAAAATTTTACTTTTACTCATCACCCACCTGCTTTCCTTAAATAGTTTGTGAATGTCTGATATACCGCTGAGTCAGATTGTCAGATATATGGTGTATGGTTTACTGTTAGCTTTAGTATATCAATTAAGGGGTTTAACGTCATTACCCAAAAGTTGTATCACCAAGTTGTATCATCCCTGTCTATCAATACTGTGACACGGCCTACTTTTAATACGTGACTTTTGTTAAAAAGTTGCGTTTGGTAGCACCGTTCGGGTTAAAAGCATCTCCAAACACAACTATGAGCAAACACTCAAAATACTGAGTTATCGCTCATTTTAACACATCTACCCATAAGATGTCAATAGGTTTGTAAAATTGACCCAGATCTGAAAAATAAAAAAGCCCTTTCTAACTTGGAAGGGCTTTTTGATAAAAAATAAGAGGCGAGCAATTATCGCACAGGCAGATGGGCGGCGACGTCGTTAACCGTACTGATGAGATTCTTGATTTCAAAGGGTTTTTCGATAAAGCGATCATTTCCGGTCACTTGATGGCCCTCAGCGGCATCTTGCTCCGGATTTCTGGCCGAGATAATGATGACGGGAATTTTGGCTAACTCTTCATCGTCCTTCATTTGTTGATAAACTTCCCAGCCATCAATATCGGGCAGCATGAGATCGAGCAAGAGAACATCGGGTTTCAGGCTGTGTAAAAATTCTAGCCCAAAATCGCCTTGCTTTACGCCAATCACTCGATGACCTTGTCGTTCAAAAATCAGTTGGATTAACCCTCTCATCTCCGGATCATCTTCAATGGATAAAATTCTTAATTGGGTATCCACATTTTGTTCCTTTGGTTATGTTGTTTCTAACTAAATTATAACACAAAAATTTACGGTTAACTTTAGGAATTTTGGCCTGTTGTAAGGCAAAAATCAAATTCAAAATATCAGTCGTTTGAGTTATAATTCAGGGGTTGATGGTTGTCGACATTGGTGCTGACCTTTCCGGAGTTTTCAATTTGATGAATATAAAAAAAACACTTTCCATTTTGCTACAACAGGTTATCCCGCTAAGGTGGTCCTTTTCCCTGGCGGTTAAGCTATTGGCGCCGCGCAATCAGGTAGGGGTGATGGCTGTCGTTTTTAATGATTTAGGACAGGTCCTGTTGGTCGAACATGTGTTTAGACCGCAACATCCTTGGGGCTTACCGGGCGGCTGGGTTGAACGGGGTGAAAACCCCACTGCCTCAATTCAACGTGAGTTAAAGGAGGAGTTGAACCTGACGGTAGAGGTTAAAAAACTCCTCTTTTGTGAACCGCAAGGGGGCGAAGCACTCAGTTCTACCCCTTTGGGCTTAGTGATTGTCTTCTACTGTCGGCCGACACTTTATCCTCAACAGCCCCACCCGGATGAAACACCTCATAGCGCCTATGAAATTCTCTCCTACGAGTGGGTATCGCCCCAATATATTAAAAGAGACCTCGCGCCACAGCAATCTAAAGCTATTCTCTTAGGACAACAGGAATTTGACAAAGAAAAATCTAACGATAACGTAAGCGTGAATTCCTGACGTTCGAGATGGTGCTAGTGCTTTCAATCCAATATAAACCTCTCTGGAAAATTATACTGCTTAGCTTATTAATCCTTGTGCTGGCCCGATTTATGGTGGTCGGGCTGGCCAAAGTGCTGTTCAACACCCAATCCAGCGATGGCGATGAATCAGCCTATCTGGAACTCGGCTTGTCCCTACGCGAAGACGGAACCCTGACCGACGGCACGCGACCGCCGCTGTACCCGTTGCTGATCGCTCCGGCTGCCAGTCGAGAGTGGTCGTATTTCACGTGGGCTAAACTCATTACGCTCGGTGTCGGCGTGCTAACGGTGCTGGTGACATTTATCATTGGTCGGCAGTTGTTCAATCCACCAACAGGCTTGCTGGCGGCCTTTCTATTAGCCTGGAACAGAGAATTCCACCTGCGAGCCTCGACCGTTTATGCCGATACGCTGCTGGTGCTGCTTTTTCTGGTGGCCTGGTATTTTCTCATCAAGAGCTTTGAGAGAACGCGCTACTGTGTTTTGGCCGGTTTCTTTGTTGGACTGGCCTATCTGACCAAAAGTTCGGTGCTGTTGCTATTGGTCGTTTGGGCGGCAGTGGCGCTCTGGCATTATCGCCGCCGAATTTTGGCTCAAACCCAACTGCTGCTGGTCCCCCTAGTTTTCCTGGCGACCACCTCTCCGCTGCTCATCTACAATTGGCGACACTTTGAGCAGCCGTTCTACAGCTTTGCGACGACCCATGTGATGTGGATGGATCGCTGGGCCGAAAGTCAGGTAGAAGACGCCGCCGATCTGCCGACGTTGACCACCTATCTACAAAGCCACACCACCGCCGAGATGATGGCCCGACTGCAAAGCGGGATATCGCGCCTTAATCCTGAATTGGCCCTGACCCTCATTCCCTCCAGAAATTTTGAGCCACCCTGGCTGGCGTATCTCATTGGGGGCGGATTGCTCTTAGCCCTCATTTGGCTCAGCCTGTTTCATCGAGAGCGCTTGCAAACCACATTTCAACAACACCAGCTCACTATCCTAATGTTTGTCTTTTTAGCCGTACCGTTTTACCTTTTTTCGGCCTGGTATGCCCGAGTTCTGATCGAGTCGCGTTTTCTTATTCCCATTTTAGGACCGTTTTACGTGCTGTTCTCAGCCGCAATGGTTGGGGTGGCCGCAGAATTAGGACGATGGGCTAACCGCCGCAGCCGATCAATCTATCTCGGCTATGCTGTTTTGGTAACCGGGATGGTGATTTGGGCCATTTGGTGGTCAGTGGACACTATTCGGCAGGATGCCTGGAGCCTGACCGTTGACCCCTTCGCATCGGATCTCGCCGCGAATGAAGCGCCTCAAGAATTATTAACCTGGTTGGAGCGCGATCATCCCACCGCGTTGGGGCCGGCCAAGGTTATTTTTGGGCCGAGCAAATCGCTCCCTATATGGAAATTTCAGCCTCACTTTACGCTTGAGCGCATTCCGGTCGATGTTAACACTTGGGCTAAATTAGACACCTATCTAGCTAAGGAGGCTCCGGCCTACATCATCATCGACTCAGATACGGCGCGGCGGCGCCGAGAGGCGATGGGCGATTATTTTACTTATTCTGATGAGGGCATTGAATTTCAGCGGGTTCCGCCCGGCTGGATGCTGATTCACCTATCTAATGAACAGCCCCACACTTGGGCCGTCTTTTCACCCGAAACCCCAGCGCCGAGGCCGGCCCAAGGCAATATCGATAACCAAATTGCCTTGATCGGTTATGCGTTAGTTCCTTATTTCGATGTTAAAGAGCGAGTTTTGCGAGTAACCCTCTATTGGCAGGCGTTGGCCCAACCTCAGCAGGATTACACGGTTTTTGTCCATTTAACTGCGCTTGACGGTTTTGTCAAAGCCCAGCACGACCAGCAGCCGTTTGACGGCCTGTGGCCGACGAGTCGCTGGATCACAGGCGACGTACTGGCCGATCGCTATGAAATTGTGTTGGATGAAAGCGCCCAACCCGGCGAATATCTGCTGTTGGCGGGGTTGTATGAGACCCAAACCGGCCAGCGATTGCCGTTAATCGGGGAGTCACGCGCTCCCTCGCCGAATGCTGTGCTGTTGGGCCAGGTTACCGTCGAACAAGCGAAGCCGTAACCCGGCTAGCGCTCGACAACTTCTACCCCTGGCGGAATTTTGCTCACGAGCGGTGTAATAAACGTAAACGCGCTGCCTTTACCATATTCACTTTCAACGGTTAACTCACCGCCGTGATTTTCGATCATTTTTTTGGTGATCGACAAGCCCAAGCCAGTGCCCGGCTCATTCCGAATATTTTGATCGTTCGATCGGAAAAAGTTGGTAAACAAATTGGCCAGATCTTCTTGATTGATGCCGTAACCCGTATCTTTGACCGTAACTTTGATGCCCTGGATGACGCCGCTAACATCACCGTTGAAATAAGGTTGGGCAGTCACGGTAATATCGCCACCTTCCGGTGTATATTTATAGGCATTGCTGACCAGATTGGTCATAATCTGCACCATCCGGTTGTAGTCGGCCCGAATTTCCGGCAGGTTCTCCTCAACGCGCAGGGTTAGGTTCAACTTTTTAGCTTTAACCTGGTTTTGCACCGACTCAACCACATCATCGATTACTTCTCTGATTTGCACATCGCCAATTTCCAAACGAATCCGCCCGGCCTCGATCCGGCTGACATCCAACAAATCACTCACCAGGCGATCCATCCGATCAACATTGTTGGAGATGACCTCCAAAAAGTCTTTTTGTCGATCGGAAAGCGGCCCGCCGGCGCCCATTTGCAGCAGCTTAGCATAGCCCTTGATGCTGGTCATTGGAATTTTTAATTCATGCGAGGCCGTACTCATAAACTCGGTTTTGGATTGGTTGGCTTGCTTGACCTGTTCAAAAAGCTGAGCGTTGTCAATCGCGATGGCAGCGTGGCTGACCAGGATATTGACAAAATTCAAATCCTCTTCGGTAAAGTAATCGGTGCTGGTGCTTTCCAAGTTAATAACCCCAATCACTTTACCCTCCTGTTTAACTGGCACCACCACCACCGAGCGAGCCAGATAGGCAGCCGGACGACAGGTTTCAACCTCAGTCACATCATTGACCAGACTGGCTTGGCCGGTTCTCACGGCATGGCCGATAAACCCCTGTGACAACGGCCAGGGTTTGTTTTTGTAGCGGCTCAACTCCATCGGCATGCCGCGCTGAACCAGCAAATAAAGCCCTGGCTCTTTGTCTTTATTCTGCATCACCACGCCCATTGCCCCAATCGACAATCCCAGCGCATCCATGGCATACGTCAATGTTACATCTAATACGGTCTGCAACTCTATCGATGTCTGAAGCTGCTGGTCGAACATTTGCAGGGTTTGGAGTTCCTGCATGCGCTCATTCAAGGCCTGGTCGGTCAGGGTAAACTTCTGAGCATTTTGGATGGCAATCGCCGCCTGCCCCCCAAACGACATCAGTAGGGCACAATCTTCATCGGTGAAAACAGAGGCGTCCTGTTTGTTCAAGACTTCGATGACGCCAATAACCTCATTGCGCGCCAGCATCGGCACGCACATCAGATCTTTGGTTTTAAATTCGGTTTCTTCGTCAAAATTAACATTCCACCGTAAATCGCTGGTAACGTCATTGATAATTAACGGCTCACCGGATTTGGCGACCGTCCCGACAATACCTTTCCCAACCGGGGTCGTCAACCCCAACAGTTTATCGTCTGATGGCCCTAATACCACCTCAAAACGTAGTGTTTTGCCTTGGGCGTCCATCAAAAGCAGCGACCCGGCTTCGGCATTGAGCAGTTGGACGGCATGCTGCATAATTCGGATTAAGACAGTATCCAGGTCAAGGGTCGAACTAATCGCCAGGCTAACTTCGCCCAAAGTAGTCAGCTGGTGGGCTTTTTCTTGAGCTTCGTTCAATAGCTGTGATTTTTCCAGAGCGATGGCGGCCTGGGTGGCGAAAAGTTTCATGAGCCAGATATCATCTTCACGAAATCGAAGCCCATGAGGTTTGTGCATTAGGCATAGAACGCCCCGCACTTTTCCGCCCCATTGCAGCGGAACGCCCAAAACAGCACCGAATTTCGAGTCGCCAAATTCTTGTAGCCGGCCCGAAAAGGTATGATAATTATCGATAACCACCGGCTTGCCCAGCGTAAACACCCGTCCGGCGATACCGTAAGTCGAGTCGACCGTAAATTCCGTATAATCTTTATCTAGGTTGTAGCTGACCACCGCTTTTAAAGTCTTTTGATCAGGCTGCAATAGATACACCAGCCCGCCTTCCGCATGAAGTAGATTCGTGGCCTGCTCTACTACGGACGACAAAAGGGCGTCGGCATCGGCTTCGGCTTGGATGTTGGCCGATATTGTTTGCAGCGCTTCGAGTTCGGCCGCCCGGCGTTTGGCCTCTTCCAGAAGCTGCGCATTTTCCAGAGCGATAATCGTCTGGCTGGCCAGCGTGGCTAAAAATAAAAGATCATCGCTGGTGTAAGGTTGGCCGGAGCGTTTTAAGCCCAACGCCAGCCAGCCCAACAAGTTTTCTGAACCTAGTAGCGGCACACACAGCGCGATGTTCAGCATATTCAAACGAGCCAATTCTTCCGTGGAAATCGACACATCGTCCGGGGCCGCGCCACCGGGGCTAATTTGGAGAATATTATTGGTATCGGCCAGCCATTGGGCCAGATCATCACTTAAGCCAAAGCGGATGTCTACGGTTTGAAGCGTGTCATCATTACTGGGATAACTAACTATAAAAGCCCCTAGGGTGAGGTCACGCAGAAATACAACCGATCGCTCCGGAATCAGCGTTTGATTGGCCTGTTGCACCAGCAGTTCAAGAATATGATGGCTGCTAAGCGGCGCGGAAATGAGCGACCGGCCGTAACTTTGCAGAATTTGCCGGTAGTCAAACGTCTCGCGCAGAAACAGGCGATTAACCGCTGTTTGAATGCGCTGCCTGAGCGGGTCTAGCGCGATGACCAAAACGACCACAAATATGGCCAGGATAATCGGATCCTGAAACAGCGACTCTTGGAATAGCGCGCCTAGAAAACTGACGATGATAAAATAGACAATGGTGACCATCAAGGTCAGTAATGTATAAACCATCCCCCGATTAAAGACCGTATCGATATCGAGAATACGATAGCGCAGCATAGCGTAGGTAATGGCCAGCGGAAAGACAATAACCGGAATAAATACGCCGGCAAAAATAGGCCAGACAAAGGGTGTACGCCACCCGACCGCATTGGTAATCAGCCACAACCCGGCTGGCCCAAAAGCGATGATACTGCTCCAAAAGATAATGGAGGTTTGCTGGCGTACCATTGCCGAAAGGGTAAATAAACGGGCGTGAAGTTGTAATCCCAAAAACAGAAGACAGGCCAGGCCCATAAAGCCAAAATCCCACAACCGAATGGTCAAATACAGACGAGAATTGGCTGAAAAATAAAGACTGTATAAATTGGCTATCCCTACGATAAGGGCCACTATATATGGGACGAAGCGCAGCCAAGTCTGATGCCGCATAAAACGCGATGCAACCGGAAATTCAAGTCCCAAATGGATTAAGGCGGCGCCGCTTAACGGCAAGATAAACAACCAAATTGGGGTGAGAAAATGGAGGGTATAGTGATCAAATAGGCCGCTGGTCAACATCGATACCAAGGCGCAGAATGTAATGAAAATATCGCTGGCCCGACCTACTTGGCGCAACCGAAAAATGACCAGCCCCAGACTCAAATAGATCAAGCCGATAATATAGGGTAGCCAAAAGAAGATAAGCAGGTCCTGCAGCGAGAAATCAGTTAAGGTTACGGTCAACTGGGTTTCAGGCGGAGCGGCTTGAGCCATGTAGGGTTCGATACTCAGCACTGCTGGATCATCGACCGCTTGTTCGCGAAGCAGCAGGTATAAGTTTCGCCCCGACATAACTGGCGTATCGTCCACAGCAATCAGGGCATCACCCGAACGAATGCCTTGCTGGCGAGCTGACCATGCCGGATTGTAGGTGTCAGCTACAACTAAATTAGCATACAGTAACGTCCCCGGAAATGGCACTCTACTCCACTGCAAGGCAAAGACGAGGCCCAAAATGTTAAAAACAATGGCTACGGTTAATAACGTGAGGATAAATATTCGTGTGGATGGAGAATGTCTGCTTCTTAAAGAGCTAAAAGCCGTTTTCATCTGTCGAAGATTTTTGGCTAATCAAACGGGTTTTCCGTTGCAAATTAGGTCCTTACCCATGACTAAGGTTGATACGAGTGTTGTTGATAGATAGTGATGCTAAAGGTCAGATTTTGGGGTGCAATTTAACCTAATACGTTCAAGTTTAACACGCCGTGTATACCAAGTCAAGGTCATTGTTGGTACTTTGGTCGTAAGGTAACTCAATTAAATAGATCAACGTGGGCAGACTTCACCATAAACAAATCACTTAAGCGGAACGGGAAGATATTACCCCTCCGCGTTCCGCTTAATCCTTATTAATAAAGGAGCGACTGAACGGTTACTTTTTATAAAACGATATCCGGTTGTTAACAGTTACGCAGTAGGGAGAACAAATTGCTAAATTGTTCTGATTTCGGAGCCAATATAAAAAGCGTTAGAAACTTTAGCGTCATTTGCGTCCCTTGCGTTTAGTTCGACAAATCAGCGTAGGTTGGGTTGAATGGGTCCATTCGAGACAGCGTTACCCAAATGGTTGGGTTTCGCCAGACATTCAGGGGCTAACACCCAGAATGAAACCCAACGTTAGCTCGTTAGAGGACAAAAGTTTCGGCTCAACCCACCCTACAAAAGAATTATCGAACTCAAGTTAATACAGAAACATCGGTTTCTCGCGAACGTGGCGCACTTTAGGCCGATAAGCATCGACGTCGTATAGTTCATCGACATCAACTCGCTTGATGCCTTGAGCCAGAACAGTGGCCGGGACGCTGGTATATTTGCCATCTTTCACCGCCACCATTTGGCCGAGTTGGTTGCTGCTAATTAAATCCATCGCCATATTGGCAAAGTTGAAGCCGACCATCAAATCGATCGAGTCCGGTTTGCCGGAACGCGAGAGATAAGCAATCTGCTGGTAGATGATGCTTTCACCGGTGATTTGTTTAATCGCTTCGCCCATTACCGCGCCGATCCCCGATAGTTTTTGGCTGGCGGCATCGGGCTGACCGTATCTCATATTTTTCCCACCGATCATCGTCGCCCCTTCGGAAATCGTCAGAATGGCATAATTGCTGGGGTTTTTGCGTTTATCCGCGGCTAACAGGGTAGCCAGTTTTTCAGGATCAAAGGGCACTTCGGAGATGACAGCCCGGTCAACATCGGCCAGATAGGCGGCAATGAGAGACGTTTCGCCGGAATTGCGGCCAAACAACTCAATGATCCCGATTCGCTCATGAGAGCCGATGGACGTGCGCAGGTTATGGATCATGTCGATACTGCGGGTAATCGCCGTTGAAAAGCCAATACAGTAATCGGTGCCGTAGACATCGTTATCCATCGTTTTGGGAATGGCTATTATAGGGATGCCTTCATTATGCAGCCGGTAGGCGTAATTGAGCGTATCGTCACCCCCGATAGGAATTAAAGCTTCAAGGCCAAGTTGCTCGATATTTTTCAAGATATGATCGGTACAATCTCTAGTCTCTTTTTGCGTCCCCTCGGCATCCCGCAGAAATGGCGGCAGGTCGTCCACACGAACGCGCCCCGGGTTAATTCGGGACGTATGCAGAAAAGTTCCCCCGGTGCGATCAACCGTTCGCACCGTGTTATTATCTAAGTTGGCTAAACAGGTCGGAAAGCAGGTTTCGTCAGCCGGGTTGTAATTAAGCAGCCCGGCCCAACCACGCCGGATCCCTAGAACCGTATGGCCTTCATCGCTGGCCCGCTTTACCACGGCCTTGATACAAGAGTTTAAGCCTGGGACATCTCCACCGCCGGTCAATATGCCAATTTTCACGGCTTGAATCCTCCTAGATGGATAGTATTAAAAAAAAATGGGCCTGCGCTAGGCCCATTTTTGCTTTGTTGTCGTCGGGATGACTGTCTGACGCGCTGCACGGTATTGGTTTCACAGTTAACACCGTAGGCCCCAATCATAGAGTTTATGGAGTTTATGGAATTTATAGAGTTTATGGAGTTTAGACAGGTTGTAGAATACAATGACTATCGCTGGAATGAATAGAACATCAATAACTCAGAACGCTACAAACTCTTGAACTCTTCAAGCTCAAATTGAGGCAGAGTATAAGACAATAGTGTTAATCTGTCAATAAGTCCCCCAACCAAGGCAGCAACCAATTTGGCGACAAGATTACTGCAACCAGGGCGATCAAGAAGCGGTTTTGCCCCTATCAACAGCGCCGGTTGTTCGGGAGTCTTTCACGTTGCGGGCCAACTGATCCCTTGAATCGCTGAGGCCGCTGAAAGCGCCAAAACCGCTGAGGTTCAATCGAAAGGCCATTGACCGGGGCTAAATCGGGCGACGGCCGTCACAAGCTAACCTTACCCTTTCGCAGCGTATTCAGCCATTTAAACTTGCCCAAACGTGAAAGGCTCCCGGTTGTTCTAGGCCTCACACCCGTCAAAAACGATCCACGACCGCCTAAAAATGACTCACGACCACTCTAAAATGATCCACGACCGCCTAAAAATGACTCACGACCGCTCTAAAATGATCCACGACCACCCAAAAATGACTCACGACCACCCAAAAATGATTCACGACCGCCTAAAAATGACTCACGACCAGGTGGTGGATGATTTTTTCCCGGTATGGAGCTTATCATCATCCGTAGGGATGCAACTTTGACCGGTCATTTTGCTCTGGGAGGAAGGCTGAGCCAAATCTTTATAGTAGCTTACCCAGTTGAAGGACGAAGACCCCCAAATCAACCGCGAATTTCACAAAATTCCGGAGGCAAGGATAAACTTTTGGGTAGTGTCAACCTGTTGACTGATAGGAGGATGTCATTCCCGCATGCTTTTAGCGGGAATCCAGCCGTCGGAACTATGGCTGCCCGATAAAGACATTCGGACATGACAGCCGTTTGGTCGTCATCAGTCAATATGTGTACACTACCAACTTTTGTAAGCGTTCAGCCATTAGCTGTCAGCGATCAGCTTTTTACTTATTTTGGCAAATGTTTGAGTTTCACAGCCGGTCATGACGGCCCAAACGTTATCTTTAGCGACAAAGCTCACGGCTGAAGGCTGATAGCTGAACGCTTACAAACTTTTTACTCGACTCGAACGGATTTGGCCCCCAATATTTGGACCAACTGCTGTTCCAAATGGGCCGTATAACGGGTCGATTGGTTGGGAAAGGCGATTTGAATTTTTTGGTTGCCGTTAGGAATATAGATAATGAAGTCATCGCTGCCGGACTTCTCGGTCAGCAAGCTATAAATCGTTTTTAGCCGGTGTTTATCTTTAGCTAAATTCCCGGTCCGGGGCAGGGTGATGTGCAGCCGATGCGATGAAGCGACCGGGTTGGAGGGCGGCAGTTCTGCCGGCGGCTCCGGCGGAACAACGACCGGCTCCTCCGGCCGGCTCGATCCATTCGATCCGTTCGATCCGTTTGATCCGTGGCCGTTGTGTCCATTGCTGCCGTTCGGGTGATCGCTGTCCGCCGGTCGATATGACGACGCTACCGTCTCCGCGATCCGAGGCGGCTCTTCAAACAGCGTCGGCGGCTCCGGGGGCGGCGGGGTGATCATCGATGTCGATTCATCGGCGGCCCGATAGGTGGTTAGTTCATTCGTCACCGTATCGGCCAAAATTTTGGGCGAACGGCCGTCGGCGGCATCGACTTTGCCTTTAACCACAATTAGATTGCCGGGCTTCAACAGCGGTTTGTAAGCCTCATAAGTTCGTGGAAACAGAACCACCTCGCGGATCGTCTGCACGTCTTCAATTTCTACAAACGCCATTGGCTTCCCTTTTTTCGTTTGGTGAGGCCGGATCGAATTAATCATCCCGGCCACCATAATGGGCTGTTTATGCATCGTTTCGTCAATTTCACCCAGCAGCGTCGTGTTCGCCGCTTTGATATCCTTCATATATCTCTGAATCGGATGGTCCGATAGATATGTGCCCGCCAACTCTTTTTCCCAGG
>JAGRCC010000618.1 GCA_020433785.1 Anaerolineae bacterium | reverse complement strand
CCTGAACGACGCGGACTTTGACCATGATGGCTTCATGGAGGAGCCAAGTTAGAGGGGGGAGATTGGAGATTGGAGATTGGAGATTAGATGCTGGAGTGGTATTTGGTTGACCGCTTGTTTCCAGCGCCTCGAAGAGTTCGGGGCTGTCGATGATGCCGTGTTTGACCACTTCGGCCAGGCCGGCTTTGATTTCGGCGTCGGGCAGGGATTGCAGCACGTTGGGATCGACGATGACCATCTCCGGCTGTTTGAACGCGCCCACCAGGTTTTTGCCCTGCGGTAAATCGACCCCGGTTTTGCCGCCGACGCTGGAGTCGACCATCGCCAGCAGCGTGGTGGGAATTTGAACCAGCGGGACGCCGCGCAGAAAAGAGGCGGCGACATAGCCGGCGGTGTCGCCCAAAACCCCGCCGCCCAGAGCAATGATCGGGCTGCGCCGGTCGAGTTTGGCTTCGACCAGATGGGGATAGACGCCGGCCACAGTGTCCAACGTTTTATAGGGCTCACCGTCGGGCAAATCGATCCGGGTTGGCGTAAAACCGGCCTGGTTAAGGCTGTCGCACAAGGGCGCGGCGTAGTGGGCGCCGACCACCTCGTTGGTCAGCACGGCGCAGCGGCCGCTGTACCCTAGCTCGGCCAGCAGCCGGCCGGTTTGGCTCAGGACGTCCTCGCCCAAATAGATCGGGTAGCTGCCGGTGGGGTGATTAACAGTGATGGTTTTCATGCCGGTTTCTCCATAAGCTGGTGACAAATTTGTTCGGCGGCCTGGGACGGGGTCAGTCGGGTTACATCTAGACGGTGTTCAATTCGGCCATACGCCGGGGTGCGCTGTGCCAGCAGCGCCGCCAGCCGGGCAAAACGCCCGTCGTCCTGCGCCGCCAGCATCGGGCGATGCTGACTGTGGCCAATGCGTTCCCACAGCACGTCCGGTTGGCAGTCCAGGCAGATGACCAGCCCGGTGCGTTCCATCACCCGCAGGTTGGCCTCCGGCACCAGCGCTCCACCGCCGGTCGCAATCACCAGGCCCGACCGTTCGGCCAACTCGCGGCATAGATCGGCTTCCAAGCGGCGGAAGTAGGGTTCGCCTTCATTCGCAAAGATGTGGCTAATGGGGCGGCCTTCGCGGCTTTCGATCAGGTCGTCCATATCGATAAACTCGCGCTGTAATTGGGCGGCCACCAGCTGGCCTATCGTGGTTTTGCCGGTCCCCATGAAGCCGGTCAGAATAATATTTTTTGATGTCATCTAAATATCTTATGAGTTACGTCGTTGAAGGGATCAGGCTCCAAAATCAACCACGAATTGCACGAATTTCACGAAAAAAGATAAAAATTTGTGATAATTCGTGTAATTCGTGGTTAAAAAATCTCGAACGGCGTAAGTTCTATCGCTTAAAATAACCTAAAATTGGTGGTATCTACTCGCTGCGATTGGTGCAGCAGCACGGCGTTCATCACCTCAATCGCCATGCGCGACTCCAAGGTGACGCCGGCTCGTACGCCGACGCAGGGATCGTGCCGCCCTTTTTTCAGCTCAAAGTCAATCTCTTCTAAATTCTTGCGCACCGACTGCTGCGGCTTAACGATGGTCGAGGTCGGTTTGAAACTAACCCGGCAGACAAGCGGCAAGCCGGTGGTGATACCGCCAATTAGCCCGCCCTGATTGTTGGTTTGGTAGCCCGAAGTACGGATCGGGTCGTTGTTTTCGCTGCCCCGGCGGGTGACAATGTCCGTACCGGCCCCAATCTCGCAGGCTTGCACGGCGTGCAGCCCGCCTAACGCGCCCATCAGCCGCGCTTTCAAACTCTGGTACAGCGGCTGGCCGATTAGCGGCGACACATTCAGGGCCACCACTTCCACCGCCGCGCCAATCGAGTCGCCTTGAATGCGGGTCTGCTTGATCAACTCGCCGGCTTCGTGGGCGAAATCGGGGTCGATGGAGTGGATTTCGGCCTCGGTCATGGTTTGCTCAACGGCTTGAATGGCCTGGGCGGCGACGGTGACGGATTGATCTTGACGGAGGATGGCTTCGAAATGGTCGGCTAGACTGCGTTCCGCTTTGAGCGGCCCCACCTGGCAAATCGACGATAACAAGACCGTGCCGAACTGTTGTTGCAGGTACAGACGGGCTATCGAGCCGCCGATGACATCGGAGATGGTCGAGCGGTAGCTGGAGCGACCGCCGCCCCGGATATCGACAAAGCCTTGCGATTGGTGAAATTTGACCAGGTCGGTGTGGCCGGGCCGAACCTCGCCTTGCGGCCCCATAAATTGATCGTAGTGGCCCGATTTTTTGGACGTGGACAGGACGATGGCGGCAATGGGTTCGCCGGTGGTGAAACCCTCTTCGTAGCCGACGGTTTCGAAGGTGTGGCCTTCAACGTCGATTTCTATGGAAGGGCCGGCCAGCAGCCGGTCGTGGTTGTCGCTGTAGAGGCCGGATAGAAAGACCACTTTGTCGGCCTCGTGGCGAGGGGTGCCGTGCTTGTTGCTACCAGGCCGCCGCCGGTCGAGGTAGCGCTGGACCGCCGGCCGCGACAGCTTTAGCCCCGGCGGGCAACCAAAGACGATGGTGGTAATGGCCGGGCCGTGCGACTCGCCCGCACCGGCCACCCCAAACAGAGGGCCGCCCAGAATTTCCATACTATTTAACTCCCAAGCCGGACAAAGCGGCTGCGCGCATGATATCGATGGGGGGGTGTTGGCCGGTCCAAATTTCAAAGGCGTGGGCGCCCTGGTGAACCAGCATGCCTAAGCCATCGATGGTTGGATTACCCCCCACTTTAGCCCGAGCCAACAGCGCCGTTTCCAGCGGGTTGTAGACCAGATCGCAGACCACGGTATGTTTGGGAATGGCGACGTCGTCCGGCCAGGGCGATGACGATTTATCGGGCGACATGCCAACTGAGGTGGTGTTGATCACTAAATCGACGTCCTCTTTTAGATCGGCTATGGCTTGGCTGGTGAACGGGGCAAAGCGTAGATGGCTGTCAGGAAAGGTATCGGCCAGATCATCCACCAGAAACGCGGCCCGTTCGGCGGTACGGTTAAAAACGGTCACTGATTCAGCCTCGGCGTTAGCCAGGGCCAGAACGACGGCTCTGGCGGCCCCGCCGGCCCCCAACACGGCAACCCGCATACTTTTGGGGTGACAATTGGCCTCAACCAGCGAGTTGAGAAAGCCAATGGAATCGGTATTGTAGCCGAGATATTTGCCGTCCTTAATGGCAATGGTGTTGACGGCTCCGGTAATCTGGGACGCCTCATTGAGTTCGTCCAGATAACGAATGACCGCTTGCTTGTGCGGCACGGTGACATTAACCCCCATAAAGCCCAAGGCTGACAGCCCTCGCATAGCCTGCTCAACATTGGCCGGTTTGACCGGCAGCGGCACGTAGGCCCACTCCAGCCCCAGGCTGGCAAAGGCGGCATTATGCATTAATGGGCTGAGGCTATGCTTAACCGGCCAGCCGAGCAGCCCGACCAGCGAACTTTTACCCGTAATCCGAATGGCAGCGTTACTCATCAGTCTCTATTTTCGCTCCTAACCTTTGGAGTGTGGCTATAAATCCGGGAAAACTTTCGTTCAGTTCTTGCGCATCTTCAACGATGGTCGAACCGGTGGCCGATAAACCGGCCACGGCCAGCGACATCGCCAACCGGTGATCGCGATGGCTGCGAACGACGGCTCCGGTCAACTGCTGCGGCCCTTCGATTTCGTAGCCGTCGGGATGAGGGGTGATCTTGGCCCCCAGTTTGCCCATTTCTTCGATCACAACGGCAATCCGGTCGCTCTCTTTGAGCCGCAGTTCGGCGGCGTCGCGTACGATGGTTTTGCCGTGGGCATGCAGCGCGGCCACCGTAAAAATGGGAAATTCATCAATCATACGGACCACGATTTCGCCTTTGACTTCAAGGCCCTCTAATCGACCGGCTTTGATCGATAAATCGGCCACCGGTTCGCCGGCCTGAGTCTGTTCATTGTGCCGGGTAATCGGCCCGCCCATGGCTTGCAGCACTTCTAATAACCCGGCGCGGGTGTGGTTGGTGTTGACGCCTTGAATGAGAATCTCGCTATGAGGTACAGTCAAGGCGGCGGTCATCAGAA
>JAGRCC010000617.1 GCA_020433785.1 Anaerolineae bacterium | reverse complement strand
TGTGTTCTATCATTTCTCATCAGCTTTTGAAATCGTAATTTACTGAATTTTAACCCCGTAGGAAGTAGAAGATTTTTCCCCTTAATCCCTACTGCCTTATTCCCTACCCCCGATCCGGATATCTCGTCGCAACTTGAGTTATTTAATACATCCAATCCCTCAGCCCCTGCGTCATAAGAAATGAAACCCCCAATCGAAATTGGCCCGGTTAAAAAAGCGAAAGGAGCATTTATGAATTAATTGGATGTAGCCCAAAAGGGGTGGCCCTGCCATGGTTCCCTGTCTCTCAAGCCACCTTGGAGACTGACCTGACCTTTTATTTTACTAATTGAGTAGTGGAGGTACAACAATGAAAAAGTTATTGATTTCCGTCGGGCTGTTGAGCCTGATCGCGCTTTTATTGGCTATCGGTGTGGCGGCAGCCCCCACCGGAGCCGCTGATCATTTAGATGCCCCGTTTGTATCGACTGATGGACAAATCGACATCAATGACATTTATGCATTTCAATCACCCTCGAACCCTGACAACACGGTTTTGATTATGACCGTAAATCCGCTGGCCGGGGTTCAAAGCCCAACCACCTTCCGCACCGATCAACCTTACCAATTCCAAATCGATAATAATGGCGATGCCAAAGAAGATGTAACAATCAAAGCCCGCTTCTTTGACACATCCGACGCCGGCGTTCAAAGGGTACGCATTACCAAAGGCAACGACTCGCTCCTGTTTGAAGGGTTAACCAATCAAAACATTCCGATGAAAACCTGGCAGCCGGGCAACGGCATGGCTCGCTTCGGCGTCTTTGACGACCCCTTCTTCTTCGATCTGGTGGCCTTCCGGGATAATCTTAATTTCTGTCCGGGTGGCACCGGCACGGACTTTTTTGCCGGGTTGAACGTATCGGCCATCATCATCGACCTGCCCAGCGCCGCTTTAGGCGCTACGCCCCAAAACCCTACCATTGGCGTCTGGGGGCGCATCAAAATTGGCGATACACAGGTCGAGCGGATGGGGCGGCCGGCCATCAATACCGTCTTTATTCCCTCTAATATGAAAGACGCCTTCAATAATGGCGACCCCCGCAACGACCAACGTGACTTCCGTGATGAAGTAGTCGCCACCCTGCTGGCTCTCGGCAACGACGACGCCACCGCGAATGCGCTGGCCGATGTCTTACTGCCCGATATCCTGACCTTCGACACCTCCAGTTCCAGCGGTTTCCTGAACGGTCGCCAGTTGGCCGATGATGTCATCGATGCCGAACTGGGCCTGATCAGCGGCGGCGCCATCACAACCGACTGCGTCGATGCCAATGACTCGCCGTTCTTGACCGACTTCCCGTACCTGGCCGCACCGTACTAAATCAATTTAATTAATCCGTTCCGCAGGGGCCACTCTATCCCCTGCGGAATTCTGGAACAAAAGGATATCGCCATGAATTACCGCCAGCTCATTTATTTGCTGATCATCACGATCACCCTTGTCGGCAGCTCTTATTTGGTTCTCAATCAAAACACGCCGCAGGCCAAGGCCACTCAAGGCGTTTCGATTAGCCTGACTGACGCCCAGACGCCGATGAGCCTAAAAACCACCGCCGAACTTATCGATTTCTGGCACGCCCGAACCGAGCGCAATCCGAGAGACTTTATCAGCCTCAGCTATTTGGGCGCGGCGTTTCTACGGCAGGGGCAAGAAACCGGCGACGTCAGCGCCTACCAGCGAGCCGAGGCCGCGCTTGACCGCGCTTTGACCCTCAAAGATAACGACGAACTAGCCCTGGCCTTCAAAGCATCGGTTCTTTTGGCCGGTCATAACTTTCTGGAAGCGCGCGACCTGGCCCAGCGAGTCTACAACTTTGATCCGCGAGCGCTGCATGCCCTGGCTACTCTGGGCGATGCTCAACTGGAACTGGGCAACTATGCCGAAGCAGAGGCCGCCTATCGCCAGCTTGTAGAGAAAAACCCTAGCCCACCGGTCTATGGCCGGCTGGCTCGCCTGGCCTGGCTGCACGGCCACCCTGATGAAGCGATCAACACCATGTCCGCCGCCCTTGACTCGGCCATTAACTTGGGGCTTACGGGTGAAAGCCTGGCTTGGTATCGATTTCAGCTCGGTGAACTGTACTTCAACACCGGCCAACTTGACCGCGCCGAACAAAATTATCAAGCTGCCCTGGCCGATCATCCCGCTTATTATTTAGGTCTGGCCGGCATGGGCAAGGTCCGAGCCGCTCAAGGCGATTACCAGACCGCCATCGATTACTATCAACGCTCAACCGCCATCATTCCCAACCCTGAATTTCTGGCCGTCTTGGGCGACTTGTATACCTTGACCGGCCAGATCGATCAGGCCCAGCAGCAGTATGACACGGTCAGGTATATCGGCAAGCTGAGCGAGATCAACCGGCAAATCTATAACCGGCAGTTGGCCAACTTCTACAGCGACCGCGGTCAAAACGTCCAAGCCGCCCTCCGCCTGGCCGTGACCGAATTAGACGTACGCCAGGATATTTACGGCTACGACGCCTCCGCCTGGGCTTACTATAAGAACGGCCTTATCGACCAGGCCGGCGATATGATCGATCAAGCCATGCGCTTGGGAACCCAAGACGCCAAACTGTACTACCACGCCGGAATGATTGCCCACGCCGCCGGCCGGCAGACCGAAGCCAAAACTTTGTTGACTGAGGCGTTAACCATCAATCCCCATTTCGATCTGTTACAGGTCGGGATAGCCCAAACGACTCTAGCACAATTAGCAGCAACTTCAGCATTAATTAAATGAGGTCACCATGAAGAAATTTCGTTTGATAACGCTCACGCTACTGGTAGTAATCGGCTTGCACCTTTCAACCGCCTTGGTGTTAGCCCATCCTTTGGGTAATTTCACGATCAATCAGTACGCCGGACTGCTGGTGCAGCAGACCACTATAGAGATCGATTTTGTACTTGACATGGCTGAAATTCCGGCTTATCAAGAGATTGCCCTGCTTGATACGAACCACAACGGCCGGCCGGATGCGCCCGAAGTTGAACCGTACACGCCCGCAAAATGCGAGGCGCTCCGGCCCGACTTACAACTGGACCTGAATGGCCGCCCATTGGCGTTAATCCTCACCCAATCGGCTATTGAATTTGCCCCGGGAGCCGGCGGCCTACCTACGTTGAGATTATCCTGCCAATTTTCCGCGCCCCTCCCCGACCTATCGGCGGCGTCGCAGGTAGAATTTAGGAACACGGTCTATGCCGAACGGCTAGGCTGGCGCGAAATCGTCGTTGCCGGCGATGGCGTCGGCCTGGATAGCCCCACGGCTCTAAACACGGCCAGCCTCAGCCAACGACTAACCCAATATCCACAGGATTTACTTAACAATCCACCGGATCAACGTCAGATTTTTTTGTCGATTGGAACTGCGGATTTACCAGCGGAGCCCGCCAAAACGCTGCCCGCAGCCGAAAAAACGGGAGCGGCCATCTCGCCACAACGGGCTGACGGCTTTACCGAGTCGATCAAAATTGAGCAGTTGACGCTGCCGGCGGTGCTGTTAGCGTTGGTTGGGGCGTTTGGTTGGGGCGCGGCGCACGCGCTTACGCCGGGACACGGTAAAACCATTGTCGCCGCCTATCTGATTGGCGCCAGAGGCACCGCTCGCCATGCCCTTTTTCTGGGAGTGACGACCACCATTACCCATACATTTGGCGTTTTTATGGTGGGCTTCTTAACTTTATTTGCCTCCCGCTTCATTTTGCCGGAGCAGCTTTATCCCTGGCTGGGCGTACTTTCCGGGGTAACCGTCGTTTGGATTGGCCTGTCGATGTTCCGCGGACGGCTGCTCACGCTCAAGGATCACCACCATTCCAACGACCATCATCATCACCATCACGATGAAGGCCACCATCATCATCATCACGACCTCGACCACCATCATCACCATCATCATCATGATCACGATCATTACCATTTACACAGCCATCTCCCGCCTGGCGCCGACGGATCGGCCGTTACCTGGCGAAGCTTGCTGGCCTTAGGCATCTCCGGCGGCCTACTTCCCTGTCCCTCGGCCTTGATCGTTATGTTGAGTGCCATTGCCTTACAGCGGATCGGCTTTGGGCTGCTGTTGGTAATCGCCTTCAGTTTAGGGCTAGCCGGCGTTCTAACCGCTATAGGGATTATGTGGGTTCAGGCCCGGCAAATCATCGAACGTGCACCGCAATTGGCTTACCGGCTGCAACCCATTTTCAAATACAAGCGATGGTGGCAGATTGTACCGGCCATGAGTGCGCTGGTTATCGCGATGATCGGGTTAGGGGTGACGCTGCAAGCGCTGGCGCAAACCGGTGTATTGAGTTATTGAGGCCCACCGGAGACCCAACGAATTTAAGGAGATCGGGAAACATGACGCTTAAACGCCAGGCACTGCAACGCTTAAGACTAACCTACGCCTTGTTGGGGTTGGCCGGTTTCATAATCTGGTTGATGGTTATAGGGGCTCTATTAATCTGTAGCCTGACCGGCCTCCTTTTATGGTCAAATGAGGACCAATTGGCTATGATCGACCGCCTCCCCACGTTAACCCCCACTCACCTACCCCCTCTAACCCCAACGGGCGTTCCTCTAACGCTATCAAAACGCGAGATCGACTCAGCCGCATCGATGCCAACGCTCAAAAAAACGCCTGGTCCACTGGTAAATCCACCGGTACCCTCATCAACCGCAGTACTCCACCCGACCGCAACACCTGTGCTTGAAGCCCCCAACCGCATAGCCAACTCTCCGTTTACGCCGATGGCCTTGGCCGAACCCACTCCCACTCAGGAAAGTTTAACCGCCCCTAATTCGCCAACAACTCCCTCCCAGATTAACCCGCCGACTCTAACGGTCACTTCATCGGCAACGGCCTCTCAGATACCCACGGTCTCCTCTTCTGTCACTGTAACGGCAAGTGGTCCAGACATGGTCGCGACCCTAATAGCCATTCGAACCGGAGTAACCTTAAAAACCTCAACACCAACCCCGATCACGCCCTCGCCCACCCCCACGGTCACACCCACATCAACACCTCCCCTAACAGAGACGCCTACCACGACGCTTACCCCAACCAGTACTCCTAGTGCGACCCTATCGCCCACGCCTACCCTTATACCATCCACAACACCGACTGAAACCGTATCGGCTACGCCTGTCCCTCCCACCCTCACCCCAATTTTACCAACCGACTCCCCTACAGCCTCACCGTCTATAACTACCACTGCCACACTCCTCCCTTCTGCTACCTTTGAACCGGTACCACCCGACACCCCAACCGGTCTACCATCTCCCACCGCAACGTCCACTCCTGTTTCAACCAATACCCCATCCCCCACGAGTGAACCGGCTGAGACACCTGTCCCAACCCCATCGTTAGATACCCCCACTCCAGACCGTCTTCGGGAAACCCCGATCGCTTCTGACCTGCCCACCCCCTCCCCTTACAACCCTTTACCACCCCCAAAATCCCAAAACATTCTACACCGCCACCTGAGTCGACACCCGCTGAAGAACGTCAACCCCCTCAAAATCAGATACTAAGGGGCAATTCAGCCCCAATTGATGCCACTTAGCTTTACGTTATTTAGCTCGAGCTATTATAAATATTTGGTTAGATTTTGTGACCAAGTATTGACAAGACGGGTAATCTGTAGTACTCTATGAGGCATAATATTGTTTCTTTAACGATCATTCGTTACATTAATTTCAAACTTTCCGGGGCATTAATCTACACTTTTGAGTCTTGTTAAAATATTTCTCAAAACACCTCTATTATTCAACGTTGAAATTTTAGTTCTTCTCTAACTTCCTTTTTTGTTATTAGATACAAGTAAAGCCTCACCGGACTGCTAGTCTTATCTTACCGTCTCAAAATGGTAACTTGGTTCAAACCAAGATAGCCGGCTTTTGCCGGTTAATCTTCTTTGGTGCTGGCTGTCCACTTTGCCTGGCACAACTAAATAGTCATTAACAGGAACTTACCCAGTCCACACGTTCCACTAGCATCGTCGGTGTTCAACATCGATAACATCTCGGTAACGATCCCGAAATCGACCTCGATCCCGAGCTCTGCCTGGATTCCGTTTTCAATTTCACGCTCGTTTCGTTCGCGCTTCAGTTCGACTTCGTTTCGACTTCAACTGGTATGGTCCATTTCAAATTCACCATCACCTTGTCTTCACCTTGAAAAACAATGTTTGAGCCTCCCAATTCGATGCTGCGTAAGGCCTGTTATGTAAGACGCAA
>JAGRCC010000616.1 GCA_020433785.1 Anaerolineae bacterium | reverse complement strand
CCACAGGGAGGGACTTGGCTGGTCCGCCCCCCTTTGGGGGGAGTTAGAGGGGGGCTAAACAGGTCAACTGCGTAAGTGATATATTTAACTAGCCAACTATCCTAACCATCAACTTTTTCTCGCACCGGGACCGGGGCGTTGTAAACTTCTTCTTGTTGAACTCGTTTGACCGGCTGTTTGCTTTCTTTATCAGGCGACTTGGCGTCAAGCCGTAATTTTAACAACCCGTATACTCCCAAGGCCGCCATACCCAACACCGTAATTTCGCCCATCGTATCAAATCCTCTGAAGTCAACCAGGATCACGTTAACGACGTTGTGTCCGCGGGCCAGAGTCAGACTATTTTCGGCAAAATAGGGGGTTAGACGGGAGTTAATCGGCAGGGCGGTTTCGATCAAGACCATCGTCGTAATCAAAACGCCGCCTGTCAGTGAAATAATTAAGTCTCTAACTCGTTCATAGCGAGTTGAAAAGTTGGTAAATGTAGGCAGCTTGTAAAGGACCAGCACCAACAATATAACACTTAGGGTTTCAATGGAGAACTGGGTCATCGCCAGGTCGGGAGCGCCAAAGAGGACAAACAGCAAGGCAATGCTAAAACCAACCACCCCTAAACCGGCCACGGCCGTCAACCGTGACGAAGTGCGCAGAACCAGGACCGTCGCGCCCAAAATGACCACCACCAGCAGAATCTCATGCGGATAGACCTCGGTCATCGTTATAGACGATAAATTCTGCAGAACACCTTGCACAACCATTGTCGTTCCGGCCAGACTGACCGTCGTCAGAATAGTGATAATCAAATAGTAGCGTAAGTAGCCACTCTGCAACACGCGGGTCTGCCATTTAGCGAACATCATCATGCCGTCGAGCGACCACTTATACCACTGCTCGGGGCCCACCGCCGACACGGCATTAAGGGGAGCCACCACCCCTCCCAACGGGAGACGAATAAGGTAGATACCGACCCCGCCCAGAAGGGTGACGGCGCTCAACATAACCACTGTGCTGAGCGCTATGGGCAACATGTGGAGATGGACTTCCAGGGGCTCCGCTATGATAGCGCTGGCCGCCGGGCTAGCTATAAGCTTGCCGAACTCTTCGACGGTAAAGGGCAGCCCCCCCAGGATAAGCCCCAAGCTGGCCAGCGTGATCGGCCCGATGCGCATACTCCACGGCGCTTCGTGGGCGTGTTTCGGGGTTTTGATCGGCTGGCCAAAGAAGGGTTTAAGGCTCACCATCCCCGCCGCGACAATCGTCAACATATTCGTCACAATCGCTAGGATGGTTATCACCAGGGGCAGAAGGTGGGCGTCTAGCGTAGCTTCGTAAATCAACTCTTTAGCCACAAAGCCCAGAAATAAAGGTATGCCGGACATCGAAGCCGCCGCCAAAATCGCTGCGGTCCCGTTGAAAGGCATCGCTTTGAACAGCCCGCCCAGACGGGTAATGTGACGCTCGCCGGTCTCGTGGTCGACCGCGCCGGCAATCATAAACAGCGAGCCTTTGTACATCGAGTGAACGACCAGATAAACCATCGCCGCTTCGACCGCCACCGTACTCCCCAGCCCCAGCAGCATCATCAAGATGCCCAAGGCGCTAACCGTCGAGTAGGCCAGAATGCGCTTTAGGTCGGTTTGCTGCCAGGCGATATAAGCCCCAATCACCATCGTGACCGCGCCGAAGCCGGTGACGGCATATAGCCAGGCTTCGGTACCGCCTAAAACAGGGCTAAGGCGGGCTACCAAATAAACCCCCGCCTTGACCATCGTCGCCGAGTGCAGGTAAGCACTGACCGGAGCCGGGGCGGCCATCGCGCCGGGCAGCCAGAAGTGGAACGGAAATTGAGCCGATTTGGTGAAGGCGCCGACCAGAATCAGAATCAATATGGGCAGGTAAAGGGCGTCGCCTTGAATGGCATTGGCCTGCGCAAACAAATTGGATATTTCCCAACTGCCGCCTTGCAGCGCCAACATCACAAAACCGGCCAGCATCACCAACCCGCCAGCCCCAGTCACCAACAGCGCCTGGAGCGCCGCAAATCGTGATTCGTCTTTCTCGTGGTAGTAACCGATTAACATGTAGGAGGTAACACTGGTTAACTCCCAAAACACAAAGAGCGACACCAGATTGTTGGAAAGCACCACCCCCAGCATCGAGGCCATAAACATGAGGAGGTAGACGAAGAATCGATTGACATCCCTATCGTGAGCCAGATAGCCGCTCCCATAAAGCACAATCAATGTCCCGACTCCGGTGATAATCAGCGCAAACAGCAGGCTGAGGCCATCGACATAGAAAGAGAGGTTGACATTAAGTGAAGGAATCCAAGTGTAGCTGTAGGTGACCGCTTCACCATGGGCGACAGGTTCAATAAAACCCACGAAGTAAACAAATAGGCCCAAGGGTAAAAGCGCCAAAATCCAACCTGTGGCATCCCGGCCAATTTTGTATAGCCAGGGAGCCAATAGTGCCAAAACGAAACCGGATAAGACTGCTAGTAGCATTGATGGGGTTGCCTCTATATTAATTTTGGATGATGGTCAAATTTGAGAGATTTAATGTGCCTCAAATTAAAGAGCGTTGACTTACAGGCTTTAGCTAATGAAGGGTGTATTAAATTCCTACGCCTTTGATAGGATTCAGAGCAGGAACGCTGTATTACGTTGAAATTAAACCAGTAAGTAAGTGTTGAGTGAGCTAAAGTGAGTCTATCCCAAAGCCCGGTTCTTAACCTTTAACATGTAAGCCATTTCCTGTCAAATTTTTATAATGACTTAAAAAAGGCATGGAACCCGGAATAATGGATTAATGAATTGGTAAGGCAAAGGTAAAGGTGCTGCCTTCGCCAAAAACGCTCTCTAACCAGATGCGGCCGTGGTGTTTTTCAATAATGCCTTTAGCAATGGCCAGCCCCAGACCGGTCCCTTTGACTTTTATGGCATGTTCGCCCTGGACTCGGTAGAATTTTTCAAACACATGGGGCCGGTCATTAACCGGAATGCCTACACCTGTATCGGCCACCTGTACCAAAACTTCGCCGTTCTGGACCAAGGTGTTAATGGTCACCTGACCATTTTCGAGCGTATATTTTATCGCGTTACCGACCAAATTATGAACGACCTGCCGGATCCGCATTTCGTTGGCCATAATCGGGGGTAAATTGGGTTCAAAGGTTGGGAGCAGCCGAATTTGTTTTTCTTCGGCCAGGGGGTTAAGGCTGTTGACGACCTCGGCCACAATCGAAGCCAAGTCGCAAACAGCCATGTCCATATCGATCCCGGCATCAATTTTGCCGACATCGAGCATATCTTCAATAAAATCGGCCATGACCCGCAC
>JAGRCC010000615.1 GCA_020433785.1 Anaerolineae bacterium | reverse complement strand
GTCAAGAAGACCAGCGCCTCATCGGGGTCGTACCCCAGCCGTTGGCGCACGGCCTGGGTGTCGGCATAGTCGGCTGGATCGAAGGGCGTAATGTAACCGACCGCCTCGAAATGCTCTCGCGTCCAATCGGGAATCAGCGGCAGGTTCGCGCCAAACGATTCGGGGATTAGATCGTCGTAATCGCCAATGTAGATGGCCCGATCCCGCACGCGGGGATAGCGAGCGATGTGCTCGATCATCTCGGCGTTGTAGTCGGTGGTCAAAAAAACGTCGCGCGAGCCGGGCGACCGGTCGATGGGCAGCCAACCCAGAAAATCGGTCAGGAACACATAAGGCGCGGTTTTGACCTCCGGGTTTTCGTGCAGATAGTAATCGACTTCCCAAGCTTCGTCGCCAATCCAAACATCGTAAGGCGTTTCGCGCACGGCTTCCAGGAAGACCATAAAATTGGCCAGCAGAATTTCGTCCATATTGCGCCAGGCGTAGAAGCAGTGCAGTTGGTGTTCGCCGGCGCAGCTTTCCCAATGGGCCGACTCGCTGACCAGCAGCTTGCTCATGGGATGAATGGTTTCGCCGTTGGCTTCCAACACGTTGGTGACTGGATGTTGGGCCAGCCACTCGATCTGCAACTCCGGTACCAACCGGCGCAGTTCGTTGGCAATGGCGATGTCGCGTTGGGCGTGTCCCAGCCCGATGGGGCTGCACACAAACAGGGCTTTCGGCCTCCGGCGCGACATCGACCGCCGCCAGGTACGCTGTTTGGGCTGCGGCACGCCCAGAAAATTAGCAATCTCGATATTGGTTCTGACCGGGTTGCGCCAATGGGGCGCGTGGCAGCTCTCTTCCATTTCCAAATAGTCCCAATCCGGGCGGGTGGCGGCCAGCTTACGGCAGTAAGCCACCGGCGCGATTTGATCGTCGGTGCCGTGAATCAAGAAGATCGGACAACGCACGCGCTCGATGGCTTCGGCCAGGGGCATCTCAGGCATCAGCGCCTTATTGATGACGCTGCTGATCAAAATCTCCGGTGTGGTCTCCCTGGCCCAATTGATAAAGTCCTCTTTGCTTTTGGTCGAGTGCGGTTCGCTGCATATTTTGGTGAAGAAAAAATCGAGCCAGCCCTCGTAATCCTCGCGCCAGTAGTTGGCATTGCGTTTTTGCCAGCCGTGGTAAGCATCGCGTTTGATCCAAAACGTGGGGTCTTCGCCGTAGGCCCATTCCGGCGGAACGCTGCCGATCAGAATGGCCCGTTTAACCCGCTCCGGATATCGGGCCGCCAGCCACAGTCCAAACGTACCGCCCATCGACAGCCCGATCACGTCGGTCTGCTCAATACCCAAATGGTCCAGCAGCCCAATCGCGTAATCTACCACGCGATCACACTCGAAGGCGGCGGGGTCGGTGGTGCGTTCGGCCCCACCGATGCCGGGCGGGTCCCAGGTAATGACGCGGAAGTAACGGGCCAGGTAGGGAATTTGCATTTTCCAGTGGCAGCTGGGCGCGATTTGCCAGGTGGGAATACACAATAGGGGCGACGCCTGCGGGTCGCCAAATAGCTCATAAAAAATCTCAAATCCCTGAACGGTAAGATGACCCGATTCGGTCGGTTCGATGGCTTTCATCGGCACAAAAACTCCTTAATCAGTAAATTAATTTTGACCGGATCGCGCAAATGCGGCGCGTGACCGCTGCCTTCCAACACGACCAGTTCCCAATCGGGCCGGACCTTAACCAGGTTTTGGCTGTGGCTAATGGGGGATAATTGGTCTGCCGTGCCGTGAATGACAAGTACAGGGCAAGTTATCCGGTCGATCATCGTGGCCAGTGGTTCTTTGGATTTGAGGACGGGGTTGGCCAGCGTCGCCGCCAAAACCTCCGGCGTGGTCGCCCGCCCCCATTCGATCCCGTCATCAATCTGTTTGGTGGAGTGGCGTTCAACAAACATGGTTTTGAAGAAAAAATCTAACCAGTCATCGTAATGCTCACGCCAGTAGTGGGCATTTCGCTTTTCCATGCCCTGATAACGACGGCGAGGGGTCCAAAATTTTTGGGCGCCATCATATTTCGGAGGGCCGTAGGCAATAAGAATGAGACGCTGAACGCGTTCCGGGAAACGAGCGGCCAGCCCTACACCGTAAGGCGCGCCTCTTGAAAATCCAATCACGTGAGCACGTGACACGTTTAGATGGTCAAGGACGCCGATAGCATCATCTAAAATGCTATCAAACTGAGAAGCCGCCGGGTCGGTGGTGCGCTCGCTGTCGCCGTTGCCGGGCGCGTCGAAAACGATCACCCGAAAAAACAGCGACAGATACGGTATTTGCATTTTCCAGTGACGGTGGTGGACAATTTGCCAGGGCGGCAGCAGGAGCACAGCGGGCGCATCGGGCTGCCCAAATTCTTTGAAGCCGATCCGAAAGCCCCGGATATTAAATTGGCCACTACGGCGTGGCTCCAGTGAACGCACCGGCGTCGATTCCCTTTCTGTGCGGTTGGGTAAACGGTCAGCTATCAGCCTGCAACTGACCGCTGATAGCTGACCGCTTACAACTTGGCGACTAACTGGTTTAGCTCTTTGTTGGCGGCCTCTTCAGGCAAAACAGCCGACGGCTGCGGAGAAGCCACTTGGAGCAAGCCGGCCAGCAACTGCTCGGCTTTTTCGCGGGCCGGCTGGCTCAAGGCCGGATGATGGAGGCTGGTTCGGATAATATCTTGGGCCTGGTTCACCTCTCCGGCCTCGGCCAGGACGTCGGCTAATTCCACCGCCGCCTCTAGCACTACCGGCAGCGCCCGGATTTGTTGAGCAGTTTGAATGGCTTCCCGGAAATTGCTGCGGGCGGCCGCTTGGTCGCCCTGAGCGCGGGCGACCAAGCCCAAGGCGATCAAGACATTAGCCATGCCCCACTGGTCGCGATTGACCCGCCGCAGGCTGAGACTTTCCCGATAGAGCCAGTCGGCTTCGGGATATTCGCCTATTTGGTAGGCAAAGAAGCCCAGATTGCTAAACACAAAGGCTGTGCCGCGCCGGTCGTCCAGCCCGGAAAAAATGGCCAGGCTTTCTTGCGAGAGGGCTTGGGCAGCCGTAGTATCGCCCCGTAAATGGGTGACCATCGCCAGATCGTTGAGCGAGTATGCCTCTAGCCAGCGGTCGTCGCTCTGGCGGGCCAGGTCGATACCTTCCGTTAAACTGCGGGCGGCTGCTTCTAAATCCCCGGTTAACTGGAAAGTCGCGGCATTGAAATTCAAGGCCAGGGCCACCCACCGATGAGCCTGCGACGACCGCAGCAAGGTGATGGCCCGGCCGAGGCGAGTCTTAGCATGGGCATACTCACCCCGACGCATCGCCATTCCGCCTTGTATGGCCAGCAGAATACCTAGCAGCACTCTGTAGGACGAGTCCGACTCTTGGGCGGCGGCCGTTTCAATCACCTTGATATTGCCGGTGACGATGGCTTCAGCTTCCCGAAACAGATTTCGTTCCACGTGGAAAAGCCAAAAGGCTTCGATAGCGTTCAGAAGTAAATCGGCGCGATGCTGATCGACGGCCCACTGCCAGCCGATTTTGATATTTTCAAATTCACGCAGCACCTTTTCATGGGCCGGGCGCTGCTGGCTGCCTTTCATTCGGGCTTCTTGTCGCGCCAGAAGAGTCAGGTAATATTCAGCGTGCCGTTGACGGGCGCCGGCCTCATCATCAGCCGAGTCGACCAACTTCGCCGCGCCGTACTGCCGCATCAACTCATGAATGTCATAGCGCCCTTCCACCTGACCGTCCTGCTGCAAACCGGCGGCGAGCTGCCGTAAAAACGCTTTGTTGATCAATCCCGGCAGCGCCTGCAAAACGAGGAATTCGCGCCGGGGCAGTTGCAATTCGCCTTGATCATCCACCTGCAAATCGGCCGGAGTCCAGGACAACTGGCCGCAGACCGCTTCGATGGCTACCCGGGTGAAGCCACCGCGAAAAATCGAGGCGCGCCGAAAGACCGCCCGCTCATTATCGGTCAGCAGATGCCAGGATTGATCGAATATTGCCCGCATGCTGCGATGTCGTTCCGGCAGGTCGCGCATGGTTGAGGCCAGGAAATCGAGATTGCGCTCGATCTCCAGCGGAATTTCGATAACGGGCAGCACGCCAACCCACGAGGCGGCCAGCTCGATACCCAGCGGCATGCCGCCCACCAGCCGGCAGATGCGGGCGATGCTGGCCCGTTCCATGGGGTGCCAGCCGATTTGGGGCTGCATTTGGCGGGCACGCTGAATAAAAAGCTGGACGGCGCTGTACTCTTCAACGCCTTTGATTTCGTCCGAGGCCGGGATGCGTAAGCCTTCCATCGGGAAGATCCATTCGGCCATCAGGTTGAGCCGCTCGCGGGAGGTGACCAGAATTTTGAGCCGGGGCGCTTGTTCCAGCAGATCGCCGATCAAAGCCGGCCCGACGCCCGCCGCGCCGGAGAAACCGGCCTCGCCGGCCGGGGACAGCAGATGCTCAAAGTTATCCAGCACTAGCAGCAGTTCCTTATCCTTGAGATGGTCACCCAACTGCGCCGCCGGATCTTCCGAACCGTGAAAGGTTAAACCCAACTCATCGGCAATGGCCGAGGCCAGGAAATTGGCCGAACTCAGGGGGGCCAGTGGCACAAACCAGGCCCCATCGACCATGTCAATCGCCCGCGCCGCCTCGATAGCCAGCCGGGTTTTACCGATACCGCCCGGCCCGATCATCGTCAGCAGCCGGCAGTCCGGCTCGGTCAGCAACAACTGGCTGATTTTGTGAATTTCATCGTCGCGCCCTATAAACGAGGTGGAGGGGCGTGGCAGGTTTTGTTGCGGCGTGGGCCGTTTAACTGGTGCGGCGACCACAGCTTCCGCCTGACCGGCCTCCAGCGCTTTAAGCGCTTGCACTAAATCGTGGGCCGTGGCATAGCGTTCCTGAGGCCGGCGGGCCAGCGATTTGGTCAGCACGGCGGTGATGCCGGCGGGCACTTCGGCCGGCCAGCGGGTGGGGAAACCCGGCGTTTGGAAGTGAGCCGCCATAACGGTCGGCGGCGTTTCGCCAAAGAAAAGTTTCTGGCCGGTCAGCATCTCGTACAGGATACAGCCCAGAGCGTAAGTATCGGTTTGGGGCGTGGCCTCGTGGCCATCCCAAATTTCGGGAGCGATGTAGTAGGGCGTGCCAACCACATTGCCGCTTTGGCTGAGGCTATTTTCGCTCATCAATTTGGCCAGACCGAAATCGGTTAGCAGCGGGCCGCGCTCCGGATCGAGCAGAATATTGGCCGGCTTTAAGTCTCGATGTAAAATACCTTGCTGGTGGGCGAAATCCAGCGCTTCGGCCACGGCCGTGATCACTTCAAGCGTTTCGCCCCACGGCAGGCGGGTACGTTCGGCCAGTAGCTCGGCCAGCGTGGGGCCATTGACCAGCCGCATCACAATGAAGGCCGGCCCGACATCGTGGATGGTTACAATGCGGGGATGATCTAGCCGGGCGATGAGTTTTGCTTCCTGGCGAAAGCGGGTCACCCAGCTTTTATCGGCCAGCAGATGCGAGCTCAATTCCTTCAAGGCCACGGCGCGATCCAGGATTTTATCGTGGCTGCGGTACACGGTGGCAAACCCGCCGCGCCCAATTTCTTCCAAAGCTTCATAGCGCTCGCTTGGGGGCAGCGCCTGGTCTGGGGCCGGTTTGGCCGGCTTCAACTCGACCGGGGGCGAGGCCGCCGGTTTGGCATTTTTGAGAAATGGCTTGAGCAAGCGTTTGGCTTTGATGGCCTCATAGAGGGTTGTGGTCTCTTCTTCCGGCGGCAGGCCCAATTCTGTTTCCAACAGTTGAACAAATTCGTCATATTGGCGCATGGCCGCCGATGGTTGGTCGGCCTGATCGTAGAGGTGAATGAGGTGGCGCTGCGCCGGTTCGTACAGGGGATCGAGCGCCACCCAGCGCCGGGCGTAAGGAACGGCGACTTGGAAGTCGCCTTGTTCGCTGCATCCTTGGACCAGCCGTTGCAACGCATGGGCCAGTTCCTGGCGCAGGCCCTCGGACTGGAAGAACTGCCAATCATCAAATTCGGGGCAATCGCGCAGCGAAAAGCCGGCCAAAAAGTCGTCGGTATAGAGGGCAACAGCTTCACTCAACAATGGCCGGCAATCAGCGCAAACCTTTTCCGGCGAGTGGTTGTGCGTCCGACAGGCAGCCAGCAGGTGGCGAAATCGTTCGGCATCTAGCCAGACTACCGGCGCCCCTGACGTGGAGGCGGCCAGAGCCGCGTTACGTTCTAATTCAATCGTTTCGCGGTCGGCCGAAAGCCACTCACCGCCCAGGCTACTGTTGAGCACGGCCAGATCGCGCCGCAAATAAGCCCTGGCCCGGCTCTGATCGCTATCGGGATAGAATAAGGCGCCTAAGGCATCGCGGCTGTGGGGTTGGCCGCTGGCAGCCAGATAGACAAGCAGCGCCAGAGCTTTACGCCGGGGCAGGTCAACCGGCGCGCCGTCCCTCTCGACTCGAGGCGGGCCAAACAAAAATAGGGTTAAGCTGGCCATGGGGGGTTGCTCCTTTATACGGGGATTATACCTGGAAGGAAATGTTTCAACCAAATTTCAAAACACAGTGCCCGTCACTTATTGTCGACGCTATGGTACGGCATATGGAACGTTTTCGATACGCCAGATAACGATAATGAGAGTATAATCTTTAGAAAAATGGAGGTCTCCTAGAGTGGACACATCATTTGAAAACGCGGGTCGAAAAATCACCCTGGCCCTGCTGGCGACCCAGAGTCTTTTTTCGGCCACGACCATTATGATTTTTACCATTAGTTCCATCATTGTGGTGCAGTTAGTGGGCGGCGATCGGCAGTGGATGTTGGGCATTCCGTCGTTAATGACGATGTTGGGCGCGGCCGCAGTGGCCTATCCGATCGGTCGTTTTATGAATGTGGCCGGGCGGCGGCTGGGGCTGACGGTGGGGCACGTCTTGGGCATTTGCGGAGCGCTGGTGGCCGGCTGGGCGGTGGTCAGCGAGTCGCTGCTGCCCTTTATCATCGGCATATTTTTTATAGGGCTAGCTAAAGGGGTTAATGATTTGGGGCGCTACGCCGCCGCCGAATCGAACGTACTCCAGCGGCGGGCCCGGGCGCTCAGCCTGGTGGTTTTTGGCGGCACGGTCGGCTCGATTACCGGGCCGGCCTTGATTAGCGGCACCGGCAACCTGGCCGAGAGCTTTGGCTTTCCCCGCTTTAGCGGCCCATTTTTGGCGGCGATCATCTTTTTCGTGTTGATGATGGTCATCGTCAACCTATTCTTACACCCCGATCCGCTTCAAATCGCGCGCCAGTTAGCCGAGGCTGAGCCGGATGTGGATGCCATCCCCGTTCCGCAGCAGGGCCGTAACTTCTCGCAAATTTTCTGGGGCGATCACCGGGCCAAGTTAGCCATCGCTGCGATGATTTTCGGCCAATTGACGATGGTTTTAGTGATGACGATTACGCCGGTTCATATGACCAATCATCACCACGACATCGGCCCGATTTCCTGGGTGATTACAGCCCATACGATGGGCATGTATGGTTTATCGTTTCTGGTCGGCTGGCTGGTCGATCGGCTGGGGCGGGTTAGGATGATTGCTGTTGGCGGTATGATTTTAATCGCCGCATGTTTGTTGGCCCCGCTGTCAACGGGCGTGCTCTGGTTAGCGATGGCTCTCTTTTTGTTGGGGCTGGGCTGGAACTGCTGCTTTGTGGC
>JAGRCC010000614.1 GCA_020433785.1 Anaerolineae bacterium | reverse complement strand
CCGTTGGTCGTTCGACGCGAACGAATAGCATCTAATAATTCCATGGTATTTCCTCGTCCTCGTAATTTAACTATGGAGATAAGAGATGGGGAGACATGGAGGTGAGGTCAATTCGATCTCTTCATTATCTTCCACATCTATCTAAATGAGCGTGATTCTTAGACGGCTCCTTACATTCTGGTATTATACTGACAATCTTTGAAAGTGAATATTTGTTTGGGGATTGAGGCGGTTTAATCCGGCCCGTTGTGCGACGACGCCAGGTCGCCGGCGGTTTGCAAATCGAGCGTGTCAAAGCCTTCGGTGAACTGCCGGTAAATGGGTGTTAACGTCGTTCCGACTTCGGCGCTGCGCCCCTGCCGGAGCTGCAATCGAGCTAAGCTCATGGTGGCCCGCAGTTGCAGAGAGCGGATATCTTGTTGACGGGCCAAATCAAGCGCTTGTTTGAAACAGGCTTCGGCATCGGCTGTGGGGTCCGGTTCCATTTGGTAAACCAGCAGCATCTCACCTCGCAGCCGATAAAGTTCGGCGGCGTAAAACTGCTCGCCTTTTTGGTCTAACTCGGCCAAGGCTTGGGTCACCAGGTTTAACCCTTCATCGAAACGACCGGTGCGGCTGTAGACCTCGGCCAGCAGGACCCAAAAATGAAGCTGGCCTAGCTGCGCGCCGGTGGCTTGAAACTCACGCAGTTTTTGCAGGATGCCCTCAAGGCCCACCTCGGTTTGATCCTGTTCGGTCAAAGCCCAACTTACCATCATCGCGCACAACATCTCTAGCAGCGCGAAGCCCTGCTCGGTCGCCATCTCCAGGCCGGCGTGGGCCAAAGCCTGAGCCGGGCCGGGTTCGCGACGAAGTTGGTGCAGCCAAGCCGACCAACAAAGCGCGAACGCCTGGCTGTACGGATGCGCTAACTGAGCCGCCAGGGCAATAGCTTCTTGGGATCGTTTCAGAGCCTGATCAGGAAACCCTAACAACCACAACGTAATGGCCAGATATGACAGACAGGCCACGCCCCGGTCGGCCCCAGCATCGATGAGGACTTGAGGGCCGTGCTGGTGGGGGTCATAAATTGCCACGGCGGCTTCCAGATGGGTGCGGGCTAAGTTCAATCGGCCCAGATTAAAATAATTCATGCCCTGCATGCGATGGGCGTCAAGCCAGAGCGCCGCATCCTCGGTTTGGCGGGCCAATTCGGCCAGCTGTTCACCGAGTTCCACGGCGGTTTGAAACTGGCCTTTGACCAGATAAAACACCCACAATCCAAATAACACCGAAGCCAGTTGGGGCGTCTTATCAAGCTGTTGGCACAACTGGCGCGCGTGGGCGTAGTTGGTTTCTACTTCCGGGGCGACATACCCTTTGGTCATCAACAGCGGCGCGCCGAGCGCGATTCTCAAGCGCAGTTCCTGTTGATCTCGCTCCGGCGACGGGGGCAGGAACTCAAGGAGATTGAGCGCCTGGGTAAAGTGATTTATCGCCTCGCGATTGGCCGATTGAGCCACTGCTCGATGACCGGCCTTGTACCAGAAGCGCACCGCCGCCTCATTTTGGCCGGCAGCGGTGTAGTGATGGGCGATCACCTCCGGCTCAGTCTGTTCAAAGTCCGGGAACTGCTCGACTAAGACCTGGGCAATCCGTTGGTGAACCTGCTGCCGTTTCATTCGCAGCAAAGAGCGATAGGCCGTTTCCTGAATCAGGGCGTGTTTGAAACTATAGGCGGCGTCGGGCGGGAGGCCCTGCTGGTAGAGCAGTTCGGCCTCAACCAGTTGGCCTAACTTGGCCTGAAGCGCCGGCTCATCGATGGAGGCCACGGCGTGCAATAATCGATAGCTAAAACTTCGGCCTAAGGTAGCCCCTAACTGGGCGACCTCGCGTACGGCGGACAGCCGGTCGAGCCGGGCCATCAGCGAGTCGTGCAGGGTGGCGGGAATAGCTAGCGCCGGTAAGGGTCCGACCAGTTCATAGCGATCGGCGCGTTCTCGGAGCAAATCTTGTTCCAACACCATCTTGGTTAGCTCTTCCAAAAAGATCGGTACCCCATCGGTTTTGGCGATAATCTGTTCCAGCAGTTCCGGGGGCAGTCTTTTGCCGGCAGCAACGCTTTCAACCAGGGCTTCGGCCTGGCGATGAACCAACCGGGTTAAACTAAGATGGGTCAGATAGGAACGGGCCGGCCAGGAAGGGCTAAAGTTGGGTCGAAAAGTAAATAGAACAAAGACCCGCGCATTCGACACTTGATCAACCAACGTCGTCAAGATTTCCAGGGTGGAGGGATCGCCCCAGTGCAAATCTTCAATAAAGATGACAACCGGGCGAATTTCAGTTAGTTTGAGCAAGATGATGAGCAGCGTCTTGAGCAGCTTCTGCTTTTGTCGCTGCGGCGACAGGTTAAGCGGCGGGTAACGGTCGAACGTAGGGAGGGCCAGCAGCGGCGTAAAAAGGGGGACGGTTTCGGTCCGGGACAAATCGTACTGATCCAGCGCCGTTTCTAACTTTTGGAGTTTGCGCTCCGGTGTATCATCCTCTTTGAAGCGGAGCAGCCGTTGAAACAGATCGATGAAGGGATAGAGGGCCGTATTCTGGTAATAGGGCGAACAGTGGCAGTTCAGCCAGAGATGAGGCTCGCCGGTCAACTGTTCTCTGAAGACCCGGATCAGGCGCGACTTACCGATGCCGGCCTCGCCGCTGAGCAGCAGCACCTGGCCTTTGCCCTCTTTGGCCTGTTCCCATCGCGCCGACAGCAGTCGCATCTCTTCCTCACGCCCAACCAGAGGTGTCAAACCGGTCATCGCCGCTTTGGCGGCGTCTAACCGATTGCGGGCGCGGCTCTGGCGCAGCACCCGATAAGTCTCCAACGGGCGAGTAATACCTTTGAGCGACTGAAACCCCAGCGGTCGGCAAGCAAAGAAGCCCTCGACCAGCCGATAGGTCGACAGGCTAATCACTACCGTATTGGGTTTGGCCAGGTTTTGCAAGCGAGCGGCGATGTTGGTCGTTTCGCCCATGGCCAACTGCTCACGTCGCTCGCCGCTGCCAATTTCACCCACAACGACCAGCCCGGTATGGATACCGATCCGCACCGCCAGTCTCAAAGGCGCGCGGCTGCGGGTTCGGATCGACTGCTGGAGACGTACGTTGAGGTTTTTCATTTCTTCGACAATACCTAAACCGGTCAGCGCCGCCCGGTGGGCATCATTCTCATGGGCGGCCGGATAGCCAAAATAGACCAGCAAGCCGTCGCCAAGATATTGAGCAATGGTTCCGTCAAACCGGCTAACAACCTGAGCGGCCGTGTGCTGGTAAGCTCGGACCACTTCCCGAAAATCTTCCGGATCAAGCTGCTCCGACAGCGAGGTCGAACCGACCAGATCGCAAAACATGACCGTTAATTGGCGTCGTTCTGCTTCGTGAATGGGTAGCGTTTGAGGCGCTTGAGACGTTGAGAGAGTTCTAAATTGTTCATCCTCAATTCTCGATTTTAACGTCGTACCGCATTGGCCGCAGAAGTTGAA
>JAGRCC010000613.1 GCA_020433785.1 Anaerolineae bacterium | reverse complement strand
TGTTGGCATACACCCCGGCCCGGAAAACTTCTTGGTTATGCCGGCGAAAATCGTCGATGACCGACTCGTTGCGCCGAAAGGCTTTGACCACCCGCTGGCCGCTGATCGATTCTTCCATCACGCTGTTAAGCCCGCCCAACTGCTGCTGTAAGTCGCGAAAGCCGCGCCGGGTGTAGCGCGCCACAAACTCGGTGAAGCCGATCATAATCGGCACCACCAGCACCGACGCCAGCGCCAACCACACATCCAGCACGAACATGGTGATCAAAATGCCGACCATCGACAGCACACTGGCCACCAACGTGGTGACGTTTTGCGAAACGGCTTGGTTGATGGCGTCGATGTCGTTGGTCAGGCGGCTCATCAATTCACCCGCCGGGTTTCGATCAAAGAAATTAAGCGGGAGTTGTTGGAGGTGCCCAAACAAATCCCGGCGCAACTGTTTCAGGGCGCGTTGGGACACTGAGGCCATCATCCAACCGGCAATGACCTGAAACACGTTGTTCAAAATGTACGCGGCCAGCATCCAGCCGGCAATTTGGGCCAGCCCGGTCGCCTGTTTGGGGGTGATAAACTGGTCAATCGCCACACCCAATAAGTAGGGCCCGACTAATCCCAGCAAGGTATAGATGATCACGCAGCTAAAAACCAGAACCAGCGTAAATTTAAACGGCTTGAGATAAGGCAGCAGCCGGATCAGCGCGTGGCGGGGATCGTTGGCTTTTTCAATTCGGCCCACCGCCGCCGGGCGTCGAGGCTGCATCGACGTACGAATATCTGTCGCTTTGTAGTCGTTATGATTATGACTCATTCAGTTTCCTCTGAGGTGGCTGGGAGATTTTTCGATTTGGAAATGCCGTTGCCTAACTGGTAGCACAACGTAAAACCGTGGAAATGTGAGAGCGACGGAAAATCGCAAAATAATCGACAGAATTGACAAGATTATCACGATTTTATCTATCATAATTCAGTCAATCTTGTTAATCCTGTCTAAATTTTCCCTTACCACGGTTTAGTGCAGCGTTACCACCTAACTGTGACTCGTAAATTTCCCGATAAATCGGGCTGGATTGCAGCAGGGTTTGGTGCGTTCCCTCAGCCACAATCCGCCCTCTATCAATGACCACAATCTTATCGGCTTTCAGCACCGTGCTGATCCGTTGGGCCACCACCAGGCTCGTCCTGAGCGCAGCCGAAGGGTTCGTCCTGAGCGAAGTCGAAGGGCTTGGCTTGTGGTTCGATAAGCTCGCTAACAGGGCAGTCGAAGGGTCTGTCTTGTGGTTCGACAAGCTCCCCGGCAGCGAAGTCGATGGCGTTGCGTTGTGATCAGTTAGGTTCATCGATGGCAGGTCCAGGGGATTTATTTTATGGTCGGGCTGGCTCTCCATTGGGGGAGCCAAACCATTCGTTGGCCGGAGTACCGGGGTAGCCAACGCTTCTTGGATTTTGGTTTCGGTTTCTACATCAACCGCGCTGGTGCTGTCGTCAAGGATCAGGATTTTGGGTTGGGTCAGTAAGGCGCGGGCAATGGCCATCCGCTGTTTTTGGCCGCCCGATAGGTTCACTCCGCGTTCCTCGATGCGGGTGTCGTACCCCTGTGGCAGTTCCAGGATGAAATCGTGCGCTTGAGCGGCTTGGGCTGCGGCCACGACGGCCGCTTCGTCGGCGTCGGGTGCGCCATAGCGAATGTTGTCGCGCACGCTGCCGGTAAACAGCACCGTTTCTTGCGGCACAACGGCCATCTGCGCCAGCAGCGAGTCTTGCGGCACGTCCCGAATATCCCGCCCATCGATCAAAATCCGGCCGGCGGAGACATCGTAAAAGCGGGGAACTAAATTAACCAGGGTCGATTTGCCGGCGCCGGTCGC
>JAGRCC010000612.1 GCA_020433785.1 Anaerolineae bacterium | reverse complement strand
CGGCGTAATTGGTGGTTGAGATGAGCGACGGTTGGAGGAGAGAGATTAAGGTCGTGACACAGACGAGTTAAGAGATGCAGCAAGCACAGCGAGTCAGGTCCCCCCGACACGCCAACGACCAGCTTATCTTGCGGCGTAATCAGTCGATTTTTTTGAGAAAACGCTTTGACTTTTTCGAGTAAGTCCTGACCCACAGTCTATCATCTTTTCATGAAGCCGGCGTTACCGCAATGGCTCCGGCGATCTCGCGGAGTCTATCGGCGTAGGAATAGGTCAGGAAGGTTTGACGAATGTCGGCCGAAGCCAGATGGTTCAGTAAATCGCCTTGAATGGTTTGCGCCTTGGCCACAGCCGCTCTGGCCGCGGTTAGATTTTCGGCGGATTGATAGACGTGCGCACTCTGAATTTGAATAGGAAATTGGATCAACCGGCTGTTGGTTTCGTGCGCCATTTGAGCGGCCTGGCTAATGGCCTCGATGGCCTCATCATAACGTTGGTGGTGCGTGGCCAGGATGGATTGCAGCCACAACCCCCGCGCCACAAACTCGCGCATGTCACTAGCCGAAGCCAAGGCCAAAAGGTTGGTCAATCGGCTGGCGGCCTTGTCCCACTCATTAATATCGATGTAGGCCCGGATAAGTTGGTACAGGATCATCACTTCATCAGAGGTGAAGCCCATATTGTGGGCGTTGACCTGCACGTTTTCCAATTCGATCACCGCTTCGTTTAACCGGTTGAGGTGACGGTAAGCAGTGCCTAACACCGACTGGGTTTTCATCACATACAAGGGCGAGCCGAGCTCATGGGCTAGCTGCACACTTTGTTCAGCCTGTTGTAAACCTTCGTCGGTTTGGCCGACGGTTAAGTTGGAATACCCAATCCAGGCCAGGCCCAAAGCAATCGACGATTTTTGTTCTTGCTCTTGAGCCAGGGTTAGCCCCTCTTGAAACGTTTCGCGGGCCTCATCGAGGTAGCCCTGATAAAGCTGGGCCAATCCCTGATAATATTTGATGAGCGGCACGCGATAAAAATCGCCGGATTTTTTGTGCAGCTCCAATAATTCTTGAGCGGTAGCGTCGGCTTCTTGATAATTGGCGATGTAGACCTGCCCCATCAAAACTGAGTACAGCGAGTTCATCAGGCCGCTGCGATAACCCATCCGCCGGCTGAGCGGCATAATCTCACGCTCGTAGCGATCCAAACTGGCGTTGATCTCGCCCTGTTCCAGCATGATTTTGGCTAAGCCGTCTTCGGCGGTCAAACGGGCCAGATCATAATTAACGGCGGTGCTGGCCTCGCTGGCTTCTCGATAACACGAGGTGGCCAAATCCAATTCGCCCATCTGATAGTAAAAATTGCCCAGTTGGTTGAGCGTATCGGCAATGCCGCTTTGGTCGCCAATTCGGCGCGCGACAGCTAACGCTTTCTGGAAATATTGGGAGGCCAACGTAAAATTGAGGTGACTGGCTTGCAGCCCGCCGTTGCCATTGAGCGCCCGCATTTGGGCCGCGTCATCATGCAATTCGATGGCTTTGGCCAGCATTGCTTCGTAATCGGTCATCGCCTCTTGAATTTCACCCAGGCGGGTATAAATTTTGGCGCGCCCCTCGTAGATTTCTAAAAAGGTCTTCTCGTCAACCCGTGGGCCGAGTATCCCCGCCACTTCCAGCGACCGCGAATAAAACGTGACGGCTTGTTGATTGGCAAAAGATTGGATGGCGCCCACGGCGGCCCGCAGCAGATAACGCAGGGCGCGGTCCCAAGTTTCGCTTTTTTCATAATGCTCGGCGACGTTGGGGGCGTACTCTTCCCCCAGCAGCCAATATTGCCGCGATAGATAATCGCCGATTTGTTTGTGGATGAGCTGCCGCTGTTGGTGCAGCAATGAGTTGTAGGCCGTTTCATACGTGAGCACGTGCTTAAACATATATTCCGGTTCGGGTTCGCGGGTTTTGACTTCGATCAGATCGGCAATTTCCAGTTGTTCCAGCGCTTTTTCCAGAATCTCAGGATCGTTGACGATGGGCGACAAAATGAAGTGCGGAAAAACGCGGCCAATGACCGCCGCAATTTGCAGCACGCGTTTAACCGGTTCTTCCAAGCGGTCGATACGGGCGGTTAGAACGCCCTGTAATGTATTGGGAATTTCAATTTCAGTGACCGGCCGGGTAATTTTCCACTGATCCTCAACCCGCTCGATGACGCCTTCTTCAATTAAGCTGCGAATGACCTCTTCCAGAAACAGCGGGTTGCCTTCGGCCCGGCTGAGCAGCAGATCTTCCAACTCTTGCGGCATCGGGTCGATCTTAAGCAGATGCTTGATCACCTGCCGGCTTTCCTCGTTAGTCAGCGGCCATAAGGTCAATTCCTGAAACTGATCGCTGGCTTCTTCGGCGCTGGCGAGCTTAACTTTCCAAAAAGCCGTGTCTCGCTCCAAACGCGTCACGCAGACGATTAAAATCGGATTGTAGACGGTGAGCGTGAACAAAAATTCAATGAGTTGGACCGAACTGGGATCGGCCCAGTGTAAATCTTCAAAAACAAACACCAGCGGCTGTCGCGTAACCAGCGACTCAACCCATTCGCCCATCGCCACGAAGATACGCCGCTGCAACAGCTGCGGATCATTTAGCGGCAGGTCGCCGGTCAGTTCGCTGTCCAATTTAACGCCTAACATCGCCCCCAAATAGGGAATTACTTCATCTTTGCGCTGGTTAAAAAGGTCATCGCCCATCGCTTCGAGCTTGAGCTTCACCTGGGTGTCGTCGGCGTTTTCCGGAAGCTGAAGATAACTGTAAAGGATATCGACAAACAGCCGGTTGGCGAAAGATTGCCGGTAGGCCAGCCCGCGGCCAAAAAGCCAGCGTGATTCCTGCTCGGTTTCCTCTTCCCGGGCAATTTTCAATACTTCGGCCACTAAGCGAGTTTTGCCCAGTCCGGCATCGCCGTTAACGGTGACAATACCGCCCCGTCCCTGATACAGTTGGCGATACGCGCCGGTAAGCACTTCCACCTCGTGCTCGCGGCCGATGAGCGGCGCTTCCATGCCGGTTAACCCGCGTTGGGTTTGGCTTAAATCGCGCGCGCCCTTTAATAGGTAAACTTTTAGCGGGTCGGCTTTGCCCTTGACCTGAATTGGCTCGCGTTCTTCAAATGTAAAGAGGCGGTTGGTGAGATTATAAGTATCTTCATTAACCAGGATTTCACCCCTGACCGAGGCCGATTCTAACCGGGCCGCCACATTAACCGCGTCGCCCATCACCGTATACGAGCGTTTACGGTCGGTGCCGACCATCCCGGCGATGACCATGCCCGTATTGACGCCCATATGAATGCCCAACGGTTTGGGCAGCGGCATCGGCGGATTTTCGTTGAATTTTCTCAGCCGTTCCATCATCGACAGGCTGGCCCGCAGGGCTAACTCCGGATCATTTTCATGAGCGGTCGGCGCGCCAAATAAGGCCATAATTTCATCACCGACATATTTATCGATGTAGCCGTCGTACTCATAAATGGCTTCACTCAGTTCGCTGAGCAGCGCGTTGATTAAGCGCACCACCTGTTCAACTTGGGCCGGGGTCTTAGCGGCGTCGTTGAGCGCGGTAAAACCGGAAATATCGGCAAAGATAACCGTCACCTGCCGCCGATCGCCTTGCAGGGGAGCATTGATCAATGAAGTGGCTCGATCAGCCGGGGTAATTTCGGTTCCGCACGAACCGCAAAAAAAATGGTCTGAGGGGTTGACAAAGCCACAGACATCACACTTTAAACCATCCATAATGGCGGGATTCTTCCTGTAGCGTTAAGGTTTTGTACTAATCTGATGATAGCCTATCCCTAGAAATATGTCAACGGGCTATATAGACTACTGAGCCTTATCAGGGCAAATGCCACTTAAAGCAGCGCATTGATGATGATGTCGGCAATTTTGGTTTCAGTTATTTTGGCTTTATCGCCTGAAAAGCCTTCGTAAGGGGATTCATTTTTTTGTTTAAAGACATTTTGCAGAACAGTGGCGGCTTTTGTGCCGAATTGATTGGCTTTTAGAAATAAAGCAGCGGTTTCCATATCTCGACAGGTTGGCCCAAATGAATGATACATTTCAAGACGCTGCTTAATTCGGTGAGGGTTTTCCATTAAATCGGGATATAAATAGGCGTGATAATCATCAACATTAAAGCAGACCCGTTCCGAAAATGGGAAACGGTGGCGGTGGCAGCTTTTGATCAATCTTTGATTTAATTCCGCGTCAGGCAGCAGGGGTAAGTCGACATCTTGTGCTTCGATGCCATGATCCCAAGATAATCCCCGCAAGCCTCTTGCTTCAGCAATCAAAACCAGCGAATCCATATCTTTTTCTTGAACCCAGACATCATTACTGCCAAGGCGGACGATCTCCTGCGCCCCCGCCGCAAAAATCTCATGAAACGCGTGGGCAGACCCGCTGGCGCCCATCGGTACGTAAGCAAAGAAAAATTCTTCACTTATGCGTCCACGGGTTATCCGCCCCGTGATAATCCCAACCCCCCACGATTGGATTATTACGGTGGGGTTTTCTAAAAACTGAGCAGACAATCGCAGCGAACGCTCGGGGTTTGAGCTAACGATGCCCTTTTCAGGGATGGGTTTTTTAACGATAACATTTTGTTCGATGGTAAATAAACATCGTTTCATCTTTATCCGGTGATTTTAATATGACTTACGCAGTTGGATGCAGCGGACAAGGTGACAGTCACTTTTTGCCGAAAATGAACGTTTGTTTAGCCCAAATAGGCCGATTTATCACGCCCAAGTGACTGTCACCTTTTTAAGTGCGTAAGTCCTATTTAAGATCAAAATTAGCCACTATTTCCAAAACTGCCACCATTTTTTTGTATACTTCTTCTTACATTTGGGGCAGATGGTCACTGCCATGCCACTGACGTTAATGACTATTCCATTCTGGGTTTGCTGGCCGCACACTACGCAATTTGAAATGCTATTGCCCTGGGTTGCCACGACATTGGGGGTGACCGATGACCCACCGTGACGGAGATGCTCAATGTACCGCAATTCGTTTAATGCGACTTTGTTAGCCGGTTCAAATTCCAATGATTGCTTGAACATCGCTTCGGCTTCGTCAAGCTTTTTCATTTCTATCAGCACAAAGCCACGCCCACGCATAGCGACCGCGACATCTCTGGCGCTGACATGAGGACCAATTGTATCGATTTTGTGGTATAAGTCTAATGCGTTTTCAAGCTGGCCCAACCGAAGATGGACGTGGGCTTTTTCTAAATTGAATTTGGGATTCGTCGGTTCAAGATCGTGCCCGCGATTAAGAAATGTCAAGGCGCGCTCATATTGCTGAGTTTTTACCGACAAAAAGCCTAAATAGTAATAGGCTCGTGGATAGGCGCTCTTAATCCAGTAGACGGTCTTGGTGATGTCCTGCTGCTTCTGCCACGTGGCATAATGGACAAATTCTGCCTGATCCCAGAATTTTATAAAGAGCGTATCGTTTTCCTCCCATTGATAGATATAATTGTTAGGGGTGTTCTGAATGACTCGATTAAGCAGAGCTTCCGCTTTTTGGGGGTCGCCCGCCTCAAGCATCTGTAGCGCTTGCTCTACTTTTTTGATATCTTGAGGCTCCAGGTGATCGATTGCTTCCGTCATAATGACATCTCCATCCCGCCGGGGTATAATTCTCCCTCTTATCATATCACCCCCTTTCCCATCGAGTCCAGTCTCGGCTGCAAAATTTTGTTTCAGTAGTGATCATTTATTACCTTACAACCTTAAAAATTGGGTAGTAAGCGCAATCCCAACCCTGGTCCCTCTCCCCATTGCATCGACGGCCGAAAACCGGCGTTTTTCGCTTCGATGGGACAAATTAAAAGCTGTTCATTAATGCGCCTAAACTGCCGCCAACCAAAGATAAAATGAGAAACCCTAGACAGCCGAGGGCCGGCAGAATGACCACCGAAGCCACAAAGGAGCCTAAAGTAGCATCTGCGAATGAATTCGCAACCTGATAAAAGAAACGTGTTGAAAACACGTTAAGGGGAAACCAAATAACCTGTTTTAACAGGTTTTCTTTAGCAGCCGCCGAATTCATTCGGTGGCGATAGACCGGATGGCTACCGACTTAAATTTAAACACCGAAACCCAAACCTACCCCTCAAAGAATAAATCGACGTAATAGCCCCAATGGTCGCTCACCGGCTTGCCATCAAACTGGCGAGGTTCCCATTTGTGAACTTCGGCCTTCTTAGCCCACCCTTTTGTCGTGCAAATATGGTCTACCCGATAATCTTTGGTCAAACAGTCTAAATGACTCCGTTCCAACTCCTGCCTCAACATTTCCCGACCTTTTTGGGTGCCATACCAGCCCGATTCGTTCAAAGTTTCATTAAAATCGCCGGCGGCGCACAAAGCAGCCCCGTTCTGGCTTAACTTGGCCCAATCATCGCCGTGGGCTTGGATGGATTTGTAATGTTCTGCCCACATTTTTGATTTTTTATCCGGGCCTTTATTATGCGCCCAAGTAATGATCGATCCATACACGATCAACTGGCCGGCCGGCGTTTTTATCTCGGCACAGACGGCCACAGCCGGATCGAAGGTGTTTAACGGGGTTTGAATGGGCCATCTCGACCAAATTGTGGCCCGAGTTTCGCCCTCACGATGAAACTCGGCCTTATCGGTGGACAAGCCTTCATATTCGTCACCGGGCGTAATCACGCGATGCGTTTCGGTCAGGATCCAAATATCGGCGTTAATGTCTTGGAGTTGTTGGTTAATAATGGGGTTTCGTTTCGGCCTTTTCCAGCCGTTAACCGTCGGACGTTCAACATTCCAAGTGGCAATTCTAAGTTTCATCGTTTTATCCTCCGGCACGGGGTTCATACAGTGGGGATGAAAATAAACCACAAGGAACCCAAAGAAGGCTCAAAGAGCCCAGAGTATCTGGGTGTGCTCTGTGTCTCCTTTGCGGCCTCTGTGGTCAAGCCTATTTTATAAACCCGGTACCATCTTCTTTAAATAAGGTGTCATATCGTAAAAAAAGGTTTTCTTGACTGGTTTCACCAGCCCAATCATTGACTATCCGGCTTTCTCGTCACTCTACCGCTCCGACGCCCGAAAACCGGCGTTTTTCGCTTCGATAGCGCTGCAAAACCAACTATCCCCCTCTTCGGGCTTGATATCTGTCCGATCATAAAACTGACCGCCCGGAGAATGATAAATTTTTTCGCCTTTACTGTTCACGTTGCCTTTAATGTCGCAACTGGGGTCCGGGGCGACGGCGCAGCCGCCGATACATTCAAATGGCGTACCGTTTGACTCTCCGGCCGATGAAATACCTTCTGTTTCATTAGAAACCACGGGCAGTTGGGGTTCGATGGGCGGTATGTCCGTCGATGTCGGCAGCGGGGTTGGCGTTGATGGCATAATTGGCGGTGAAACGTCTACCACCGGAATAATTTCATCAATATTATTGGCGGTGACGACATCAGCTGCCAGCCAGGCCAAACCGGCCGGTGTGGCGACCTGCCACCACGAAGAATCGACGTTGCGGCCGACAATATCGAGCGTATCGCCGGCCGTTAAAACGCCTATCGCATCATACGCCGTGCCGGGGCCGCTGCGGAGGTTGATGTTACTATTTCCGGCCAATACAACCGGTTTTGATGTCGCTGTGGGGAAATTTTCTATCGGTAGAGTAATTGTCGCCGTTGGTAGCGGTATTTCAGTAGCCGATAACGCCGTGGCCGTACTGGTTGGCCGAGGTTCGGTGGGTATAGGCGTAATCTCACGCTCCGAGGGTTCAACCGGCCGCGTTTCTAAGGTTTCTATGGCAGCTTCGTTGGATCGTGACGCCGTATCCTGCGTCTTATCATTCGATCCCGCCAATACGCTGCACATCGCGCACACAAAACAAAGTCCAATTAACCACGCTACGCCGCTGCCGAAAATGGCCAGTTTACCTAATCTAGTTTGCCAAAGATGACGGATGGGTTGCATTGTTGATACTCTACTGATTATTGATATACAATTGAACCGATGCTCTGCTATCAGTAAGTAAATTTGAGTCAGGTTGCAGAATGGAAACCTGATAACAAGAAGGGTTTTAGATTTTGTCCCTTGAACTAGCCTACGACTTTCGATTTCCCCTTCACGAGCAGTCACCTCTGCTACCTTCTACCACCATCCGAACCTTCACAGTCTATTTTCAGTTATTACTTTTCGTGCATGTTTGAGAGTTTTTATGGACAACCCTCCCGCAGAAGACTCGCAAGAATATCTGTACTATCAAACTTCCATTCATTATTCTGTTTCACTACAACTCCAGCATAATCTAAGGATTGGTCTGCCCCACTTGTATGTCGATAATAAACTAACCATCTTTCGGTTATCCCGTCTACTTGATCGCCTACTTTTAATTCTTTGCATTTCTCTTTATCTAAAACTTGAATAGGTATCCGATTCTGGGGATAGGCTTGTACTATCTCATCATCGGATGGTCCACAGGCAGAAACCAGCAATACAATGAGCAAAATCAAGAAAAGAAGACTTATTCCACGAAAATTAGAACTTTTTTGAAGACTAGTAAATTTATTGTTTCCAATCATTATTGACTTCTCCTGATAAGATTCATCTTTCTTTTTTTATGATAAATCGAAATCAGCTAGCACACGCCGGGGTTTAGCCGCTTACGGGCTGGCACAGTTAGACCCACTTACTTACGTTCAGACCAAGATTAAGGCTCAGGAATTGTAATTTCAACCGGCTTATTCAGATCAAAACACTGACCTGTCATTTCAGTAACTCGTTCTGATACTTCAAAGCGAAACGTCAGCGGAAATTTTGTATCAAGATCAAAGCATGCTTCGTATTTCATTTCCTGTTGTGAATCTGACTGAGTTTGGACTTCTACCCAAGAATACAAACGACACTGTCGCCCAATTTTTAGATCATTCGTAATATTAAGATCGACTATTATAGAGTTTGGATCGTTTGGTTTTCCTTTGACAATATTACTCCAATAATTATCAAATTCCTCAACTCTGTTATCGTTGATATCTTCACAATTCCAATCCGCCTCGTTTTCTCGGTGGCAATGTTTGTCATCAACATATATATCTTCAAAAGTTAGAGAGTTGTTTTTGTCTTTATATGTAGATTTTTCGGAAAATTTACTTGGCCTTACAAGTTGAACCTCCCAGATATCATCTTCGACTTCGCTACCCTCCGTATAAGTTTTTCCGTTGAAAGCACATTTGAATGTCTTAGCCGCTTGAAATGCCTGAACCACCTGTTCACCAAAGTCGTCATCAACTATCTGCCCAAGCTGTGATGGTAATGCAAGAAGCCTTTCAAAATAATAAATGCTATTTTCACTATCGGTAATCGAAATAACAACTAATGCTTTTTCCGTATCACTAAAGTTTTGATTGAATTCATCAGATGCAATCCAACCCATAGCAACTTCCCCTGGAGCTAGTTCATTTTTCCCTTGATTTTTCTTAAAATCCCCCCCTTCTTCGCTGATTCCTGTGAAATAGTTGCGGGCCGTGTCAATACCATGAATTCTAATTATCTTATTCAGATTTGGACTGATGTTATAGCCCCCAGTATTCTCAATCTCTACACCTAACTTTACACGAGTTCCCCCATTACTTGTCTGTTCAATTTCTGCGGTTGTTATTGCAACCGACATCTCACCGGGAAAATCATAGAGTTGTGGAGGGTATTTAGGATTAAAATGATGAAAAAATTCAGATGGTTGAGATGGTTCGAACGGTTGGGTTATAGAGGTAGTTACAGCTTCATCTATCTTGTTATCTTGATCATGATCGAATAGCAGTATTAATACGTCTGGATTTTGATTCTCTGGTACAGATGTATAAGCTGCGCCGGCCATCTGCATTTTCGGGTCCAGGATAATGCCATAATCAATGAGATGCGATTTGCCAACTCCCTGGGTGTAATGCGGAGCATAGTCTATAGTCAACGGTCTTTCATATCCTCCCTGATCGATAATCACCCCACTGCTACCTCGTTTAGGAATAGGTACTCGTTCTAATTCTGAATTCGTGTTCTCCAAAACGAATTTGACGATTACCATCTGCCAGCCATCTTTGACTTCAGGTTGATAATCGCCTTCGAAAATTGCCGGGAAACTTTCTTCTGCCGTTTTACCTATAACAAGCTCAGTCACATATAGTTTCCAATTAGAAGGTTCATCACTTGAGGGTTCGGCTGACTGGCTTGTGTCACTTTGTTCTACAGCTTTCTCTTTGAGAGCTTTTTCCTTCGCTTGCATCTTTGCTTGTTGTGCATCGGTAAGTTGGAAAGAAAAAATTTGGTCACATTGCCATTCATCACCTACCTTTTTACACTCAATATAAGACTCCTTTTCGAGCCAGTCGGCCTCAGCCGTTTCTCGAAATTCAGCGATTACATTAACAGTAGCAAAGGTATTGTCGTTACTAACAGTTACATAACTTTCGTTTTGATAGGGCGTACCTTTGTTTTTTGCCCAAATATTGAATGCTGCTTTAGCCGCAGCTTCTGGCGAAGTCCGGACTGCTTCTACTAAACCGGCTTCCTCTAGCACCTTCTGTTGTTCATTAGGTTCATCGCTACTACAGGCAATTAAGTTGGAAATCGCGATAAGAACTACTAGAATTGGAAGAGCGAAAGGAATTTTGTTTTTCACGATGATGGTTTCCTCCATAAGAAATCTTTTGAATTGAAATAAACCTCAACACAACTTTTAGCCACCCAACACCCGCGGCCAAACCACTTGGTTAGGCACGGCTATGCATTTAAGCTGTTACTGATTAACCACCATACATTTTTATACAGTTTGAGGTTGGTTAGCTGCATTATGGTGTGAGACGTCTGAGAAAGTCCTCAAGCTGCGCATCTATAACATCAAAAGACTCGTTCTCACCCTCACGTAATTGAATCATCTCAATCAGATCTTCATCGCTTACTGGATTCACTAAAATATCGAAGCCTTTACGCTTTAACAATAACCCTACAAGAAGTTCGAATTCTTTATAATCTAGCTCATTAAAATCCATATGTATACCAAATACTTAATGGTTTAACTAATCATACCCCCCCTCTTCCCACCGAGTCCACCTTCCCCCACGAAAATTTGGTTTCATTAGCGATCACCTGTTACACCACTACCTTAAAAATTTGGCAGTAGGATAAAAGTAATAAGCCGCTCATTCTAGCCCAATACCGCGCCCTATTTCCCCCTCGACCGCGCTACCAAACCGGCGATCCCCCTCTCGGCTCCAACCCTCCCCTTCACACCGCATTTTTCGTCGGGGTAGCCGTAAAATTGCGCTAAGTACCCGCGCATACGACCGTTCTTCTGCAAGAATGGTCTAAATTTTTTTAAAATGGTTCTATATTTGGGTAAATGTGGTCTTATTTTTTTTAAAATGGTTCTATATTTGGGCAAATATGGTCTTATTTTTTTAAAATGGTCCTATATTTGGGTAAATATGGTCTTATTTTTTTTAAAATGGACCTTATTTGGGTAAATATGGTCTTATTTTTTTAAAATGGTCCTATATTTGGGCAAATATGGTCTTATTTTTTTAAAATGGTTCTTATTTGGGTAAATATGGTCTTATTTTTTTAAAATGGTCCTATATTTGGGCAAATATGGTCTTATTTTTTTTGAAATGGTCCTATATTTGGGCAAATATGGCTCTATTTTGCCTCAGATCCGCCGTATTTGACCCTACGGCGACTTTTTTTGGCGCTGACGTCGCTGCAATGGCCGTTACGACTATCGATTTGAAGTAACTCTATTAGAACCGACTAATAGCCTATATGGGCGATACCCACGAGCGATTTTCCCCCAATCGAGTAAGCCAGGACTATCCTATTTAGATAAAAAGACCACCTACGTGAGTATGGGCGGTGGTAAGAGCGAGTGCTATACTAGAGTTGGAAGCGTTTATAGAGTTGATGGAGTTGGTAGTGGTGGTGCAGGGGAGAGCTGTTGGCTAAAAAAGCTAAGCAAAATTATTTGAAAGATCCGATTTATCGTGCCTATTGAGGTAGGGTAGCACAACATTAAATCGTGGAGACGTGAGAACGACTTAAGATCGACCCAATAATCGACAGAATGACATGATTATCACGATTTTATCGATCATAATTCGGTAAATCTTGTAAATCCTGTCTAAAATTTTTTACCACGGTTTAGTGCAGAGCTACCTGAGGTAGGCCGAGGTGATTTTTTCCCTTAATCCCTACTACCTCCCCCTTACCCCCTGCCGTGGCTGCCCAGACGGCAACTTGATGAAACGGATTGCAAGAAAGGAGTAATACAATGAATCCGCTGTTAACTATCAAAGAATACGGCCAGAGCATCTGGCTTGATTATCTCAGTCGCCCGTTAGTGGAGTCCGGCCAACTTCGGCGGCTGATTAGAGCAGACGGCTTGAGCGGGATGACCTCAAATCCGGCCATTTTCAACAAAGCCATTACCGGCGGCAACGCTTACGATGAGACTATCCGCACGTTGGCCGGCGATAGGCAAAGTGTCGATCAAATTTACCGCACCTTAGTCGTCACCGACATCCAAGACGCGGCCGACGACTTTAGTTCCGTTTATACCTCAACCGGCGGGCGCGACGGCTACGTTAGTCTGGAAGTTTCGCCTCATTTGGCCCACAATACCGAAGGCACGGTTCGGGAAGCCCGCGAATTGTGGCTGGCCGTCAATCGGCCCAATATTTTTATCAAAGTTCCCGGCACCGAAGCCGGTATCCCGGCTATTCGGCAGCTTATCAGCGAAGGCATCAATATTAATGTCACGCTGCTGTTTGGCCTGCCGCGCTACCAAGCCGTGGCCCAAGCCTATATCGATGGCCTGGCCGAACGCGTGCAGCGCGGTCACGCCATTGAAAATATCCGGTCAGTGGCCAGTTTCTTCCTGAGCCGGATCGATGTTCTGGTTGATCAACAACTTGAGGCCATGATCGAGCCCAATGGTCCCCAAGCCGCTGTGGCGGCCGATCTGCGCGGGCAAGTGGCCATTGCCAGCGCTAAACAGGCCTATCAGATGTACAAACAGATTTTTGGCAGCGATCAGTTTCTTAACCTGCAAGCTCAGGGCGCTAACGAGCAGCGGCTGCTGTGGGCCAGCACCAGTACCAAAGATCCGGCCTACAGCGACGTCAAATACGTTGAAGCGCTCATCGGGCCGAATACGGTTAACACGCTGCCCCAAGAAACGCTCGAGGCCTATCGTGACCACGGCCAACCCGCCCCGCGCCTGGAAGAAGACCTTGAAGCCAGTTACAAGACATTGACCCGCCTTTATGACGTCGGCATCGATTTGGATGACATTACCGCTCAACTGGAAACCGAAGGAGTGCAGAAATTTATCGAGCCCTTTGATGAACTGCTGGAAACCATTAGCCGGCAGCGCCAGGCCGTGCTTGAAGGATCGGGCCCATCTCCGGCCCCTCAGCCAAATCGGCCGGATAATGAACTCAATCGGGCCATTACGCTTGACCCCAACAGTCAGGTCGATGAGGAGATGTGGGAAACCTTCCCGGCCAGCGATCCGCCCGGTAATTGGTAGCCGATTAGCTCGCTAGCGGACAGGCTTTAGCTTAGTGGCGGGAATAGGGCCCCACAGTTACCTATATAGATAAGTCAGATAAACATCGTACAATGAAAGCTATTATGTCATGCCCGAATGTCTTTGTCGGGCATCCAACCGGGTCTTTAGGCGTAGATTCCCGCTAAGCTTGT
>JAGRCC010000611.1 GCA_020433785.1 Anaerolineae bacterium | reverse complement strand
GGCTCAACCGCCGGCGGTTGAGCCGGCCCCGGAGGCTGGCCGCTTTACCTGGCGGCGTTTTGGGTTGGGCTGTTTGGGCATTCTGGTTTGCGTGGGGCTGTTTTACGGTGGGTTGGGCCTGCTAGCCGTCCGCGAAGGATTGCAGGAGCGCGCTGTCCTAGTGCAGGATGAGGCCAATGATCATTACCAAAAGGGGCTGCAACATCTGGACAACGACGAGCTAGATCTGGCCATAGCCGAATTCGAATTGGCCCTAAGCATCAATCCCAACAGTTCCGAAATTCGCGAAGAGCTGAGACAAGCCCAAGAGCGAAACCAGTCTCAGCCTACGGCCACCTCCCAAACTCTCTCAGATGCCGCCGCCAAAATGATGATCGAAGCCAAAGCTCAACTCGATCAAGAACATTGGACCGAGGCCGTTGAAACTTTGGCCAATATCCGGGCGCTTGATCCCGCCTATGAAACCAAAGAAGTATCGGATTTAATCTTTGAAGCCAACTACGAACTCGGCCTGCAATACATCGATGCCAAAAAAATAGAAGATGCGCAGCGCGCCTTCGAACAGGCCCTAGCCGAGCGGCCCGATGATCCCGATGCGGTGGTGGAGCACACCAAAGCCCTACTTTATTTGGAAGGTCTGCTGGTTGAACCGGTTGACGCCGAACAAGCGGTGGACAACTTCAGCCAGCTTTACCAAGAAGACAAAACCTACATTGATGTGGAAGAGCGGTATGTAAAAGCGCTTGAAAAATTTGGCGATACCTTATTTGAGGAAACGGAATGGTGCCAGGCCAAAGACCAATATCTGGCCGCGCAGGAAATAAAGCCCAGCCGGCTGCTGGAAACCAAAATCACTAACGTCACCGAGCGATGTGAGGCCGACGATACCCAAACCGATACGCCTGAGGCCGAAACCGGCACGGCCGAGGCCACCGACGAAGCCGCGCCCCCTTCAACCAGTGCGACAACCCGACCGGCGGCAACATCGCCCGCCTTAGCCGCGCTGGACGAAGCGGAAACGGTGACGGATGAAGCCACCGACGAGCCGGCCCCCACTGAGGAAGCCACCACTGAGCCGGCGGTCGACACGGCTCCGGCTTCTTCGGCGATGGGTTCGATCATTTACTCTAAATACAATCCCTTTGAGCACCGGTGGGAGATTGTCTCCATTCCAGCCGACGGCAGCGGCAGCCCCCGCGTTCTGGTGACCGATGGCCAAATGCCCTCCCTCAGCATTGACGGGACGCTGCTGTTATACCGCACCGATCTCCCGGACTCCATTGGTCTCCATCTGTATAATCTCACTACCGGCCAAGACAACCGGATCACCATTTATCAAGAGCATATTTCACCCAAATGGGGTCCAGGCAACACCGACTACATCTTCTCCGCTCGAGAACTGGGCACCGGACGCTGGCAATATTTCCAGGGCTTTGCCGACGGCAAAGGCAACCCCAACATTTTGGGCGACGGGCGCACCCCGGCTTGGTCGCCTAAAGGCGATCTCATCGCCTACCAAGGTACCGATGCCCAGGGCAACAATCCCGGCATCTATGCCGTGCCTTTCGGCGGCGGCGACACCGTCCGGCTGAGCACCCACGAAAGCGACCGCACGCCGGCTTTCTCTCCGAACGGCAGTCAAGTAGCCTATATGTCTACACGTAACGGCAACTGGGACATCTTCGTCGTCGGCACCGGCGGCGGTGATACGCCCCGTCAGGTCACGACCTCACCCGGCAACGACGGCCTGCCGGCCTGGTCGCCCGACGGCACCCAAATTGCTTATGTCTCCGATACCGGTGGCCGCTGGGGCATCTACCGCATCAACGCTCAGGGTGGTGACCCCACTCGCGTCACCGATTGGGACGGCTTCAAGCAAGAAGATTGGCTCATGGCTCAAATCTGGTGGGGGCCCTAACCGCCGCCCAACCTCATCGACGCCGCGGCTTTTGCCGCCCGAAATGGCGGCAACCCGACCGCCAAACTTCCCATCGCCGCGACTAACAGCAATGGTATTATCATGGCCAGTGAATAACGCAGCGCCGCCGGATCGTGAAAGATAAAGTCAGTAGTCAGCGCCACCACCGTCGGGCCGAGACCCTGGCTGATAATGTTGACGACGGCCAGGTAAAGGGCTGTACTCTGAGCGCGGATGGGGTTAGGCAGCATTTCCTGGACGGCTGCCATCGCCACTCCGGTGGACGCCCCTCGACAAAAGAAGGCCGGGACCAGCCACAACGCCGCCCAGCCGGCGGTCGGCATTAGTGGAAAAATCAGACAGGTCAGAGCCATCCCGGCCGCCGCTCCGATTTCAATCCGCACATTGGCATCGAGGCGGCCTCGCTGGATCAGTGTATCGGCCAGATAACCGCCGGCCAAAATACCCAGCGTCGAGCAGACCACAATAATCACCCCCAACGTCAACCCGGCCTGCTGCGCGCTCCAACCGTACGTGCGTATAAAAAATGAGGGTGCCCAGACATTGACCCCAATGATCGCCGTCAAAAAGAGCGCACGACCACCGTAAATTGCCCCAAAGGCAGCCTGGTGATGCCTCATATAGCGCAAAATCTCGCCAAGTGAAGCTCGTCCATTTGTTCCTTTTATGGGTTCCGGACGCGGCGGCTCTTGAATCGACAGCATCAGCAGCGCGATCAGTAGGCCCGGTAGCCCGACCACCATTAACACCAACTGCCAGGGCCGCACCGGACCAATAAGCGGCAGCAACCAGTAATCACGATTCGAGAGCAGCCCAATAACGGTTGCCGCAATGATCAAAGCCAGTCCGGTGCCGGTATAAGCGCCCATCAAATAGGTACTGATAGCGGTGCTGCGCCGCTCGCCCGGAAAATAAGCGGCAATCATGGCCATCGCAGTGGGGGTGTAACCGGCTTCACCCACCCCCACCCCTGCCCGAGCCAGAAAGAGTTGGGTATAGGTGGCGGCTAAACCGCAGGTGGCGGTCATCAAACTCCAAGTGGCAATCGAGGTGGTTAAAATCGCCCGACGGCTGTACCGATCGGCCAGCTGTCCGATGGGAATACCCAATGTCGAAAAGAAGATGGCGAAACTCAAGCCCAACAGCAAACTCATGGCCGTATCGCTGATGCCCAAATCCTGCCGTATCGGCTCGACCAGCAGATTCAGCACCCGCCGGTCGGTTAAGGCCGACATAAGCCCCAGATTGAGCACGCCAATCACATACCAACGATAAAATCTGTTCACCAAGACGCTTTCTTGCTGAAATCCGACAGCCTGTTTCTCTTTAGGCTCTATAGGTGTTTCGAGGAGGAACGCTGGCCGATGTCATTCCCGCATGCTTTTAGCGGGAATCTATCGCCATAAGACGTGTTGGATGCCCGATAAAGACATTTGGGCATGACCATTGCCTTCATTTCTATGACCTCCTTGGAATCCATATTGAGCCTCTCTTTATTTCAAGACCAATCGAAAGGGAACCATTTCAGACAAAACAAACCCGTGACGCTCATAAAAGCGGTGGGCCGAACGGTTATCGGCATCGGTCAAGAGAGTCAGCCTCCGGCAGCCTTGTTCCTGGGCCTGGGCTATGGCCTGGCGCAGCAACCTTGTGCCTATGCCTGCTCCCCGCCAAGCGGGTGAGACAATCATATCTTCCAGAATACCCACTCTTTCGCCTAAGGCGGTTGATACCGTAAAAAGAATATTGACCATCCCGATCACTTGGCCTTGATTTTTGGCTACCACTATTAAGCCGATATCAGGGTTCGAGATGATAGTGAACAGCCCGCGGGTGTGGGCTTGAATATCCGGCCAGAATTCCGCCTCTTGCGCAAATAGGATGGAAAGCAGTTCGACCAACGCGGGGATATCGTCAACCGCTGCTGTGGCTATTTCCATGACGTTTTCCTTGTATCTGGGGCGAATTGAGACTAGGTCCGTTAGCAAAATCGGGCTGGGGAAGCATAAGAGGTAATCAGGTCGAGGTTACGGCGCGTATTATAGTCGGAGGTGGGTCAAACTGACAAGGTGACAGTCACTTAGTCAAAAATGCCCATCTAATCGATGCAAGCCATGGCTTTGCTCCGGCGAAAGTGACCGCACCCTTAACAGCGCTTCCTTTTTACCCCCGCCTATAGTATACTCGCGGCATGGACACGCCCGTGCTGCATACCAAACTTTATATCCCCGCGCCTCGCCCCGATCAGGTGCCGCGACCGCAGTTGTGGGCGCGGCTGGAAGCGGGCTTATCGCGCCAATTCACCCTTATTTCAGCGCCGGCCGGTTTTGGCAAAACAGCGTTGATCAGCAGTTGGATCGACCATTTACGATTGACGACTGACGATTTGC
>JAGRCC010000610.1 GCA_020433785.1 Anaerolineae bacterium | reverse complement strand
GGTGGTGGGGTGTGGGGGGGGGGGGGGGGGTTGGTTCCGGTTTAGGCGTTGGGGTCGGTTCGGGCGTGGGAACCGGCTCTGGTTTAGGCGGTTCGACCGGTTCGGGGGTGGGTGTGGGTGTTCCGCCCGGATGACCCGGCACTTTTTGAAAGGTCAGGTAGAAAGAGGTGCGCACAAAGCTGCGAGGCGAAACTTCATTACCGAGCCCCAAATTGACCAGCCGATCAGACGGTAACTTGTCCTGGGCCATACTCACTTTGTAAGTTCCCAACAGACCGGTCATCATAATATTACCCCAATAGTGGTCGATTGGGCCTTTGGTTTGGGCCTTGTCGATGGCATCGCCCCGATCAGCCTGAAAGGTGACATTTTCTAGAAGTTGGCCGTTTTCATCGAGTGCTTTGGCGTAGATGTAGGCCCGGCCTTGCGCTTCCCGATCATCAGCCCATTGAGCAGCAATGAGACGCCAATGTGGTTGGGTGGGATCGGCCACCGGTTCGAGTAACACTTGCGGCTCCAGATATTTGAAACGATCGTCAAAATCGCGCCCGGTCAAATCGGGGCCGGTGTAGAAATTGCGCATGCCGGGGGGAAGCGGACCATCCTGACGGACCTTACCCGGCCTGGCCGACAGCTTGGACACCACCGGCAAAACGCCAAGGAGGCCAAATTGTTTATCGAAATGGTGGGTAAACCAGGGGCCTTGATTTTCAAAGCCTTCGCTAAATACGCCCATCCGCCGGACAGCAATCAGCCAAGGCATAGAGGCAAAGTAATAATCGGGCGCTTGCTCTTCCAAATAGCGAAACATATCATCGGTGAGCCGGCCGGTCCATTCCGGGGTCGGCTTGGGGTAGCGCGGATCATCGCCGAAGGTGGTTCCGGCTCGCTGGCCAACGTTGTAGCCGCCTTCGGTCGTAAAAATGGGAATTGAGTGGCCAACGGCCTCATTGATCAGGGCATCGAAATATTCAAAAGCCCGAAAGCAGGTTGAGTCTTCCATGATGCTGGCGTTGGGGTTGACCAGACGCTGCCGGTGTTGATTGACCGTTTTGTAATCCATCTCCCAGGCCCACAAGCCGCCGCGATCTTCCCAAGCTTCAAAGGTGAGCGGGGCGCCCTGGATATTAATGGCATCATTAGGGTAATCCAAGGGGCGACCTAAACAGTAATTGTGAATGGCCAAACAGCAGTTGCCATCGAGTAAATCGCGCCGGCCACGCTCGACGATCATTTTGAACGGGTTGCCCCGTCCGCCGGGACCAAAGGCTGGAAATAACAAATAACCACCGGCGCGGCGGATCATATCGGCTTCAAAAATAAAATTATCCACCACAATGTCTAACCAGTTGGGAGGACGCTTTCGATCTCTCCACTCCAAAGCCAGGTCCGGCTCATTGTTGGTTTCAAAGTAGACCGCACCCAAGTCGGAGTAGCGTTTGCTCGTTTCGATCTCGCGGGAGGTAATACGGCCTGGATTCGGTTCTTCGCGGTAGTAGCGGACCACCGGCATGATTTTGATATCGATCAGGCGTTTGACCAGCCCCATCGCCGAGCCGCCGCCGTCGTCCAGCAGCTTGACCCATTTAATGTTCATAGCCTGGAGCTGCTCTTTCCAAAAGCTCCAATTATCCTGTCCCCAGGCGTACTGGCTGGGGCTCCAATGAACACCGCGTCCGTTATCCTGCGGCGGGCGGGGAAAATGATCGAGCATGGTAGTTCCTCTCACAATTTTGCTTAGATAGGTTTAACTGAACCTCAAGAATAAACCACAAGTGGCTGAATTTGGCTATTTCCAGTCAGGATTATAACATACCTTCAACCCAAGTTGAAGTTACAGGGGTTCATCTATGACTTAGCAAAGCGGTCAATTCCCACAGGAGAAGATGAGATATGACAGAACCGGTATTATCGATAATCACCATTTTAGTCGGCATTGTTCTACTGGTGGCTGGACGCCAACTGTTTTGGCTGGCCATAGGCGCTTTAGGATTCTTGATCGGATTATCGCTGGCGCTGAATTATTTGGCTGTTGAATCGCCCCTTATTTTGTGGCTGATCGCCCTTGTGGCCGGGATAGTGGGAGCAATTGCAGCTCTGTTTCTGCAACAGGTGGCCGTGGTGGTTGGCGGGTTTTTGATGGGCGGCTATTTGTCATTGTGGTTAATAGCACTGTTCAACTTGAATTTGACTCAGTGGGAGTGGATCGTGTTTATTATCGGCGGCATCATTGGAGCGATAATTGTCTCAGTTCTGTTCGAATATGCGCTTATTGGCCTATCATCGCTGGTCGGTGCGACGATGATTGCGCAGTCGATTAACCTATCTGCTCAGGTAACGACCGTGATCCTGATTGTCCTGTTTATTCTTGGTCTGGCTGTACAATTGGGCGGGTTGCTACCCGGCGCTAGTCGCCCACGCTCGCCTAGCCAATCTAAACGGTAATCGGCCCGTATAAAAATGGCCGAGGCTAGGCTCCCCCCCGGCTCAAGCGATGATACCGGCCGGTATAGTAAATCAGCGGATCGACTGGTGCTTCCTGGCGATAGAGATCGACAACCAGGCCGGTGATGATCCAGTGATCACCGCCATCTAAGAACTTGTCAATTTTACAGGCTAACGCGCCAATAACCCCGTGCAATCGTCCGCCACCAACCCAAGGCTCAAAGCTAAAGAAGGGCGGGTCCGCGCCTTCGGGCCAGATACCGGCAAAAAAGTTGGATAGTTGTTCCTGATCTTCATTTAGAATATTAATAGCAAATCCCTTAGCTCTTTGAAGGATGCTGGCCATCATGGCGTCTTTTTGGACACACACCAGCACCATCAGCGGATTGAGCGACAACGACGTAATGGCGTTAGCGGTCATGCCATGTGTCTCCCCTTCTAAATCTGAAGTGACCACCGTAACCCCCGTAGCGAAGAGTCCCATCACGTCGCGAAACATGCGGCTGTTGATGTTCGCGGCTGAATTCTTGTTTGACATACTACTCCCTGATGATAATGAGTTAATCAAGACGGCTTCATTGTAACATAGGCGTCAAATTTAGGTTGATGATATAAACGGCGCTTTAAAGTTGGTACGGCTATGGACTGGCTTTTGCTGGATAGCGGCGGCTATGTTACTCTTCAGCTATGAGACACGCCATTTTTTCCGATGTTCACAATCATACTGCTGCCCTGGCCGCAGTATTGCGACATGCCCAGCATCAAGGCGTTGACGGCTACCATTGTTTGGGCGATATCGGCATCGATGCGTGCGTGGCGATGACCCGGTCGGTTAACGCCGCCACTGTTTTTGGCAATTGGGAGGTGTCGAACTGGCAGCGGCTGGCACCCCAGAATCGCGGATGGGTGTTAAATTTGCCGCCGCAGCGAAAAACGGCTCATTTTTGGCTAACCCACGCGGCCCCTTTCTGGCCGGAGGCGCTGACATCGCTCAACGATGTGATTAGCCACCGTCATGACCTCGCTTTTGGCCGGCTGTTCCCCTATCTGCATCAAGAGTCTGACGAGTTGTGGGACAGCATCTCGCTCCTAACAGCAGCCGGTGTTCCTCTCATGTTTCATGGTCATACCCATCGCCAGCTTATTTGGCGCTTCACAACTGACAACCGACTTCACCTCTTAACGCCAACAAAAATCACGGTTGAAACCGGTGATACATTGATTATCGGTGTAGGGAGCGTCGGCCAACCCTTGGATGGGCCAAGCTCCTACGTCATTTACGACGATGTGGCCAGGACGGTTGAACTACTCAGGGTGACGGGGGATTTCTAAGTCCACAAATGGACAGTGAGTAACGGATCAGCTCTGTGTTCACCTGTGGACTTAGCGTTATCGACGGCCGATATGAATCTGCGGTTTTTCGGCCGGCGGCTCGGCCGGTGGTTCGGCGGCGTCTTCCACCGCTGAAAGATCAACCCCTTGCAATTTGGCCATGGTCAGGTTACCAATCATATCGAGCGCTTGGGCTAACTCATTTTGGCCCCGACGCTGGGCTTCTTCAATATTGGCGCTGAGAATGAAGAAGAA
>JAGRCC010000609.1 GCA_020433785.1 Anaerolineae bacterium | reverse complement strand
CCCATCAATTGGGGCATCATCAATTCGTTTTGCTGTTCGGCGGCGGTTGAAACGGGGCCGAACCGGACATCTTCATTAGCCACCGGGCGGACCTGCTGGGTGTGGCAGTGCCAGCAGGCCTCGCCGATGTACACGTTGCGGCCCAAGTTAAGGGCCTCCCGGTAATTCTCTGAAGTGGGACCACCGGGGTAGTATTTTTCAAATTGGTCGGGATACTGCCGGGACAGCGCTGTAAAATACGGGCTGACTTCCTGGGCCATCTCATCGAGAGAGGTGTAGGGCAGGTCGCTGACAGCATTGACCGTCACAATCCCTGAGACAAAGAACGCCAGAACAAAGAACCCAATACCGGCCACCAGAAATATGAATTGAAATCGTTCAACAATTTTTTCCATAACATCGTCTCCTTGGCGTCTGCTTACTTAACCGGGCTGGCCACAGCCGACCCCACCCCAACATGTTCTTGTTCGGGGCTGATGGCGGTCATAATCATATTGAAGATGAACAGCAGCACGCCGGCAAACATCAGCAAGCCGGTGGCGGTGCGGAACAGCCAGATCAGGCGCACGGATTGGAGCGACACTTCCCAAGGAGCCAACCCTTTCCACAAAAAGCCTTCAACCAGGCCGGCGGAAGTCAAGCCGATAAACATCGAGGCCAGGCCGATGGTACACATCCAGAAGACACTCTCGTGCAAAACGGGCGCCCACCAGTTCTTTTTGCCCAAAACGCGCGGCCACAAATCGGTGGTAATCCCGATCAGCCAAAAGCCGAACGTACCAAACATAATCAGGTGAGCGTGGCCGACTACCCAATCGGTGAAGTGAACAAACTCTTGCGCCCAGAACTGAACGTGAACCGCGCACTGAATACAGGTTACCACGTAAAAAATCATACCGGTGTAGAACCAGCGAATCGGCATATTCGTTACCGGCGCAATTTCGCGGCCGCGGAGGGTCATAAAGAAGTTGATGAAGACGGTCACAACCATCACTTCGATAGCGACGGTAGAAACTACCGCCCCGAATTGAGCGAACATCGGAATAGTACTATAAATGAAGTGATGCACCCCTTGCAGCGGGTAAAAGAAGGCCAATCCCCAAAAGCCTAGCAGCGAAACCGCGTGGCTCCAGATCGGCTTTTTGAGCAGTGACGGCACAAAATAGTACATCATCCCCCAACCTAATGGGGTAACCAACAGGCCGACCAAATCGTGAATATAGAGGCCGACAAAGGTTGCTCCACCAGCGCCTGGAATAAATTCGGGCAGGTAGTTGCCCATAGCATAGGTCAAGATGACCCAAATAAAGGCCACCGAGAAATACCACAGGCTGACATACATCGACTGTTTGCTGCCAAATTGGAAGATCGGCGTTAAAAACTGAATGGCAATCAAGGTCAGACCGACCATCACCAGGGTATCGATGGGGAAGAGGATGCTGCCGTTGGGGCTGAACATATTGGGCGTTTCCCCCCACTCGACCGCTTGGGCATGACCGGTTAAAATACCAACGACCGCCCACAACACGATAAACAAATAAACCCAGAAGATGAGCCAGCCTAGCAAATCGCTAAGAACACGTCGTTTAGTAAGACGCGGCACGACCCAATACAAGGCGCCTAAGAAGACGTTCACAATAAATCCGTAGGCTACGCCGTTGGTATGAACCATGCGAATGCGGCCGGGCGAAAGCAGCTCGACGCCGACAAAGGGGTACAGATTGTTAAGCTGCAAGCTGTATAAAATGCCGCCTAACATCGAAACAACCAAAAAGACAAAGCCGACAATGATGTGACTTCTGACCAAGCCAATGTTAATAAACGGTTTTTGGGGTGATTGGACTGCCACTGACATATAGTCTATTCCCTCCTCAGAAATTATTTTTGCTCTGCTAAATACGTTGATAGAGTGTTGATTTGCTCTTCCGTTAAGCGGTCGCTGTAGTTTTGCGGCATAACGCCGGGCGGACAAGGGCCGGCCGGACACTCTTCAGCGACAACGGCATTTGGGTCGACGATCGATTGATGAATTTCATCAACGCTAAGCCGGCTGCCAACCTGGTTAAGACTGGGACCAACGCCACCTGCAGCCCCGGCCGGATCAAACTGATGACAACCGGTACACCCGGCGCTCACAAACAACTCTTCACCAGTCTCACCCTGAAGTTGAATAGGCTGATCGCCGGCTTGAATGGGTTTAGGCTCTACCCAGCCGCCGGCCCTGAAACTTTTGACGTAGGCAATCACGTCTTTCAATTCTTGATCGGTAATGAGCGGGAAGGCCGGCATAGAGGAACCGGGCAGGCCGTTTCGAATAGTTATTTCTAAACTCTCATCCGACGGCAGTGGCGGCGCTTCACCAAAGTGAAAAAACTTATAATCGCCGTCCACAAAGTTGCGGGGTAAAGGATTGAGGAATTCAGAGGCCGGGCCGTTACCCAACCCATCCGGGCCGTGGCAGCCGATGCAGTAAGTTTCGTAGACACGCTGCCCATTGCTGCGGTCATCTGAGCTAAAGACGTAGCCTCTGAACAAATCGGGGCTGATGACGACCAAAAATATCATGACCAGGGCAAAGCCTGCCAGCCACGAAAAGATTCTTGGGATCATAAAAGACATTCTCCTCGATAAATTGAATTGTTTTAATGCTTAGCGGAACAGTGATTTCTCTCTATGATAAAAGGGGCTAACAATAATCTCATCAAGTGTTGGCAGTGGCGGTGGCAACGGTCCGGGCGAGGTTAAAAACTTCGTAATGAACAACCTTACTAACTCAATAGGTTTACTGTAGGAAGATGAATAATATATCGTGTCGTTGCCGTTTTAGTTGGTTGAGATAACGAGTTTTACAAAAATACGCCCCCGTTGGCAAAAATGATGAACATAGCTTAGGTCTAGTGTACGACTAACCGTAACTAACACAACCTATGGATACCAAAACAGGACCATGAGTCCTCATTTTTAATTATTCAAAGGTCTGTTGAATAATTTGGTAATCCAAGGTTAAAAACATTATCTTATTTTGTCGCGATGGAATTTCATAAGCGCCCGAATAATACTCTGTAGGCTAAAAGTTGTCAAACGCGCCCTGAGTGATTTAACGGCGTTGAACTTAAATTTTAGGCATGGTTAGAAGGTCCGTAATATCCGTAAAAACCTCAAAACTTAGCCCCTGGTTAGATGACCAGGTAAAAACTGGTCATCTAACCAGGATCTGTGTCAACCAAGCGACTGCCACCTGATAAGTATGAAAAAATCGAAACGGTGGGCCTTGAAATAACTTTGACTTTGGGTGAAGGTAATGCTAAAATGAATTTCTCAATCAGTTGTTGTCTTTCCTCGGGCGAGTGTCGGAATTGGCAGACGAGCATGACTTAGGATCATGTGCCGCAAGGCGTGAGGGTTCGAGTCCCTCCTCGCCCATTTGAATAAAAACCCCGCTTGGTTACGAAGACAGTTGGACTCCTTCGATTTGGAATTGTAAGACGACGAATTCGGCCGGATAGACCGGTTTGTATCTGATCCAAACATTGACGATCCCTTGAAGTTGATCGTCGGGGGTCGTTGTTGTTTCATTACAAATCACCTGGTAATCTAAAATACCCCCTTGACTTTTTAAGCCCTTTAGGAAACTGCCAATACTGATCCGTAAAGCTGACCACAACTGTTCGTCATTGGGTTCAAAAACCGCCCACTTGGTTCCCCGTTGCAAACTCAGCTCCAAATAATTGGCTAAGCGGCGGACCGGCACATACTTGAAATCATCCGAAATAGCGTCTTCGCCGCGCAAGGTCCGGGCGCCCCACACCACCGGCCCGGCCGGATCAAAATAACGTAAGGCATTAACCGCTTTGGGGTTGAGAAAACCATTTTGAGCATCATTCATATTAAACTGCAAGCCCTTGATGCCCTGGATGGCCGCATCCAACCCGGCCGGGGCTTTCCAAACACCTCGCTCCATGTCCGTTTTGGCCATAATCCCGGCGATGATGCCACAGATCGAAGATGAAACCGTAATATTACTATCTCTTTTTGACGCCCAGACTAAGCTGTTTTATAATTCAAGTAGATATTTGGGAACACTGTTGCATAATACGCAACAACACAAGCAGTGCAGCTCTCCCCAAAAACAATCATGACCGACAATTCATCATCAGACTCAGGTATTCAGTCCGTGCAGCGAGCAGCGGCTATTCTGCGCTGCTTTACTAAAACCGAGCCGGAACTGAGTGTTACTGCCATTAGCGATCAGTTGGGACTGCACAAGAGCACGGTGTCCCGGCTGCTGGCTACCCTTAAACAAGAAGGTTTAGTCGAGCAAATTTCGGAAAACGGCAAGTACCGGCTAGGGTTGACGCTGGTCACGCTGGCCGGTATCGTGCTGGAAAATATCGATCTGCGGCAGGTGGC